>CAZYFG010000097.1:635-5835 GCA_964646835.1 uncultured Eubacteriales bacterium
ACATAATCTCGGCCGTCCTTGAGTTCGGCAGGGAGGCGGACTTGCGGGAATACGCCTTGGTCGCAGTCCCCGACATTGCCCTGTTCAACGGGATGTTTTTGGACAACTGTAGGCTCGTGGACATAGAGCGCGCTACGGGTCTTCCGGCGGTGACGGTTATGCCTTCGCCGGCGAGCCTGCGGGAGATAGCCACTTGGGGAGAGGAACGCGTTTCTGATGTCGGATGAATTCACGGTAGCGATCGTAGGACGTCCTAACGTCGGCAAGTCGGCCCTGTTCAACCGGATGGTCAGGGCGCAGTCTTCCATCGTCCACAGCCAGAGCGGCGTGACTCGCGACCGGCTTTACGGCACGGTCCGGTGGCAGGGCCGGGAGTTTGCCTTGTTGGATACCGGGGGGCTGGACCTCTCGTCCAGCGAGGACCTGGTCCGGAACATACGTCTTCAGGTTGAGCAGGCCATTCAGGAAGCCGATGTGCTCCTCTTTGTCGTGGACCTCCGGTCGGGCCTGACCGCACAGGACATCGAAGTCGCCGAGGTGCTCAGGAAGACCATGAAGCCCCTCATCGTTGCAGCCAACAAGGCCGACGCGGCGATCCATGACGCCAAGGTTTCGGACTTCTACGAACTCGGATTTCAGGACGTGTATCCGGTATCCGCTGCCCACGGACTCGGAGTGGGGGATGTCTTGGATCGGGTCCTTGAGCTTCAGGGCGCTGCGGAGGCGTCCGTGACCGCCGACGAGGAACCCACGGAGGCTCCCTCAAGAATTCGGATCGCCATTGTCGGAAAGCCCAACGTGGGGAAGTCATCGCTGGTAAACGCGCTCTTGGGAGACACACGGATGACAGTCTCCACACTCCCAGGCACGACCGTAGACGCGGTCGATACCCCCTTTCGTTGGGAAGGCAAGGATTTCGTCCTGGTCGATACGGCCGGCCTGCGAAGGCCGAAGGTGATCGGCGAGAAGCTGGAGGAGCTGTCGGTCGGGAGGGCGCTCTCAGCCGTCAAGCGTTCGGATATTGTCATCCTGGTTCTTGACGGCACACAACGTCCGTCGGCGCAGGATCGTAGAATCGCAGGGTTCATCCGCAGGAACGGGAAGGCGTCGCTCATCGTGACCAACAAGGTCGACCTCGGCCTCTGGAGCGATGTGTCGAAAGAGCAGTACAGGGCTGCGGTTCTCCACGAGTGCAGGCCTGTGAACTACTCCACGGTCCTCTTTGTCTCCGCGCTTACGGGGTCGGGAGTAGGGAAGATCCTGCCCGAAGTCCTTAAGACCTACGAGGAATACGGCAAGAGGATCGACACCGCTCTCCTGAACCAGGTGGTGACCGAGATCACCACCATGAGCCCGCCTCCGCGGGAAGCCCGCTTCTATTACGCCACTCAGGTAGGGCAGAACCCGCCTCATATGGTATTCTTTGTGAGAAACCCAAGCAGAGTTACGGGGATGTACGAGCGGTACCTGGAGAGCGAGCTTAGGAAGCGCTTCGGCTTCCAGGGTACTCCCATCGTCATGGAGTTCAAAGAAAGGCAGAGGAAACCAAGGAAATGACTCTGGAAGAAGCAAGCGTCATCCTAGCGGTTTGTCTTGCGTCGTACCTGGTGGGAGCCATACCCTGAGGCTTCCTTGCCGCCTGGGTCAAAGGGATTGACATCACCAAACAAGGAAGCGGCAGCACGGGAGCGACAAACGTATTGCGCACCTTAGGCGTAGCCTACGCTGTTCCCGTGCTTCTTCTCGATGTCGGCAAAGGCGCTCTGGGCGCTTATCTGGGGATGAGGTTCTTGGGTCTAGGGACCTTGGGAGCCTTGCTGACAGGAGCGTGCGCCATCGCCGGGCACAACTGGTCGGTGTTTCTGAAGTTCAAAGGCGGCAAAGGAGTGGCGACTTCGGCGGGTGTGGGACTCTTCGTGTTTCCTTACCTGCTCCTGGCTGCTCTGGCCGTGTTTGTGGTCGTCATCCTGGCCACGCGCTATGTATCTCTCGGGAGCCTGGTGGCGGCGTGGACCGCGTTCCTTCTGTCCTTGATGCCTTCGTATACGACGACACAAAGAGTGGCGGTTTTCCTATTTGTTGCTGCCATCACGGTGCAGCACCGTTCGAACATCGCGCGCCTTGCGTCGGGAACCGAGCGCAAGTTCGGCGAGAAAGCAACCGTCAGAAAGGATGAACCCAGGTGAAGAAGGCATGCGTGATTACGGCCGGCGCCTGGGGGACCGCTCTGTCCGTGGTCCTTCTTGACAACGGCTACCAACCTGTTCTCTGGGACATAAACGCAGAAGCCGTGAGGGCTATCAACGAGGAGAACCGGTGCCTCAAGCTGCCCGGTGTTGCCATTCCCGAGGGGCTTACGGCCACGACCGATTGGAGAGAGGCCCTCTCGGGCGCTTCTTTGGTCGCGTCTGCCGCGCCTTCGACGGCCATTGCTTCCATATCTCAGGATATCGCCCGGTTCATACCCGCAGACGCGCTTTTTGTGAGCGCGACTAAGGGCCTTGACCCCCAGACTCTGCGGAGACCCTCTCAGGTCTGGCTTGACGCCAACCCGACCCTGTCAGAGAGGCTGGCTGCTCTCTCGGGACCAAACTTCGCCGCGGAGATAGCGAACAGGCTTCCTGCCGCGACGTCCGTGGCTTCTGCCTCACCGGTCGCCGCGGACTTGGTACAATGCTCAGGCTGCCATCATTTCACGGGGCATCGCGGAGATCACCCGCCTGGGCGTGGCTCTGGGTGCCTATCCCCTTACCTTCGCAGGGCTTTCCGGCGTGGGAGACCTGGTGCTCACCTCAACCGGGCACCTGTCACGAAATCGTCAAGCAGGCATCGCCGTGGGGAAGGGCGAGCCCATCCAGTCGTTCCTCGACCGGACAGGCTATACGGTGGAGGGGCTCACTACCGTGAGAAGCGCCATGACCCTCGCGGGACGCCTGGGTATCTCCATGCCGATATCTGAGACCGTCTACCGCGTACTCTATGAAAGCATGCCGGTTCGACATGCCTTGAACGCCATCATGAGCCGGCAGAAGAGGTCCGAGCGGGAGTTCTAATCTCGTTCTAGTTTCGTCCTTCCAATATCGTCTGCCCCGGGCCTCTGGGAGTCCGAGTTTGTCCGCCCCGGCCTCCGGGGTCTCTGCCCTTTTATCCCCGTGTTCTAACCGCCTTGCCTATCCTCATATTGTTAGAAGTAACTTGTTACTTAAACTTCATTTCGCTGTGGGTCAAGTCATAGGGCAGCTTGGCATATAGATTACCGTCAAGGTGCTATAGGAGGGAGAGTCCAGGTGGAGAAGTTCGATATCTTCATGGATATCGCCCGGCGCACAAACGGCGATATCTACATTGGCGTAGTGGGTCCCATGCGTGTCGGGAAATCCACCTTCATCCGTCAGTTCATGGAACTCTTCGTGCTCCCCAACATCACCGACGAGTACGACAAAGAGAGGGCTATCGACTCCATGCCGCAGGCGGGTTCGGGCCGCACGGTGACGACCGTCGAGCCCAAATTCGTGCCTGAAGATGCCGTGCCCGTCGACATAAGCGATAACCTCTCACTGAACGTCAAGGTGATCGACTGCACGGGGTACCCGGTTGAAGGCGCGGTAGGGTACATGGAGGGCGACGAGCCGCGGATGGTGCGGACTCCGTGGTACGAGGAAGCCATCCCGTTTGTCCAGGCTGCGGAACTGGGCACTGAGAAGGTCATTTCAGACCACTCGACAATAGGCGTCGTGGTCACAACCGACGGCAGCATCGTCGATCTGCCGAGGGAGAGCTATGTCGAGGCCGAGAGGACAGTAGTTGAGAAACTCACCGCTCTGGGGAAGCCTTTCGTCATCGTGCTGAACTGCGTTGATCCTTACTCCAAAGAAGTGTCGGATCTCGCGACCGAGATGGAAGGCGAGTACGGGGTGCCCGTCATCCCCGCGAACTGTCTGGACCTGAATCATGACGACATCACGCTCATCATGGAGCAAGTCCTCTACGAGTTCCCGGTCAAGGATATGACCGTGCGCATCCCCAAGTGGGTCCAGGTTCTCTCAACTTCCCACTGGCTCCGGAGCGAGATAGACGAGGATATAAGGGACGCGGTCGCTGCCGTTAAGCGGGTCAGGGATATAGACGCGTGCGTGATGATGCTCCAGGGCTCCGAGCATGTCGCCAAGGTGAAGGTTGACAGGGTCGACATGGCTACCGGGACCGCAACACTGGACCTTGATGTCACCGAAGAGGCGTTCCTCAAGGTCATGAGCGAGAAGGCAGGCTCGACCGTCACCGACAAAGCGGACATCCTGAACCTCGTGGGAGACCTGGTCGTGGCCAAGAAGACCTACGACAGGATGCAGCTTGCCCTCAGGGAGCTCGAGGAGACCGGCTACGGAGTAGTCGAGCCCACCCTCGCCGACATGACTTTCGAAGAACCTGAGATGGTTAAGCAGGGCAGAAACTACGGTGTCAGGCTGCGCGCCAGAGGACCGGCGATCCACCTCATCAAGACCGAGATCGAGACATCGGTCAGTCCCGTGATCGGCACCGAGGAGCAGGGCGAGGAACTGGTGTCGTACCTCATGGAGAAGTTCGAGGATGACCCGAAGAAGATATGGGCAACCGACCTTTTCGGGAAATCCCTGAAGGATCTTGTCCTGGATGGAGTCACGACGAAGATCGCCAGGATGCCCGAGAATGCCAGGCATAAGATGCAGGAGACCCTGGGACGGGTCGTCAACGAAGGATCGGGAGGGCTTATCTGCATCATCCTCTAGCAGATTCTAGCAGCGATAATAGATACTTGGCAGGTCAGACACCCAGTGTGCGCTGCGATTATGTGAGTGTTCGAAGCGGAGCGGAACGGGAGCCCGGCCAACGCCCGAAAGGCAGATAGTGAAGACGTGGGGCGATGGGGTGCCGGGTTCTCTGTTTTCCGAGAAAAATCGTAAAAGGCTGTTGCACAACACGTGTTGGGTCAGTATAATACCCAAAATCGCGCTTTGATGTCTTGCGACCGAAGGAAGGGTGCCTAGGGTTCCGCGCCTTACTCTGGCGGTCTGGGCCGAGCGGCACCAGCTCTCTTGACACAAGAGAGTACACCGTGGGCAGAAAACACCCGAGCGGAAAGTTCCTTGCAGTGGTTGAGCAGGGACTCTCTGCCGGGTGTTTCATATTACCCGGACAGGGAGGAGGCGCAGACCAGAGGAGG
>CAZYFG010000097.1:5845-7852 GCA_964646835.1 uncultured Eubacteriales bacterium
CAAAACTACGTCGGTTCCAAAAGTGAGGGACATGTTCGCCTCAAGGCTGGGTGTCATCGTGGCCACTCTGGGTTCGGCAATTGGCCTAGGAAACATCTGGAAGTTTCCATACCTTACCGGCGTCAACGGTGGAGCGGCTTTCGTCATCATCTATGTCTTGTGCACGCTCGTAGTAGGCTTACCCGTGATGATTGCCGAGCACTCGATTGGAAGGACCGCCAGGGCAGACGCCATACAGACATTCAAGAAACTGGCTCCCGGGACCCCGTGGTGGTTGGTGAGCGGAGCGGGAGTTCTGAGCGCGTTCCTGATTATGGCCTTCTACACCGAGGTTGCGGGCTGGGTCTTCGCTTACATAGCGAAGGCAGTCACCGGGTCCATCCTCAGCTCATCGCAGGAAGTGACTTCATCTGCTTTCGTATCGCTCATCTCCAGTCCCGCTCAGTCATTGCTCTTCCAGTGGATAGTCCTGGCCTGGGTCGGCCTGATCATAATGTTCGGCGTAGCCAAGGGCATCGAGAAAGTCACCAAGACCCTCATGCCGGTTCTCTTCGGCATCCTGATTATCGTCTGCATTCGGAGCGTCACCCTTCCCGGCGCTCTTGACGGTCTCAAGTTCTTGTTCAAGCCGGACTTCTCGAAGGTGACCGGCGCCACAGTGCTTACGGCCATGGGCCTCTCGTTCTTCAAACTCTCGGTGGGGATGGGCACCATGATCACTTACGGGAGCTACTTCCGCCAAGACCAGGACATCCCCGGTACCGCCGTGCGGGTCATGCTTTCCGACGTGCTGGTGTCTCTCCTTTGTGGGATCGCCATCTTCCCGGCGGTATTCGCGTTTGGATTTGAGCCCGGGGCGGGCCCTCAGCTTCTGTTCATCACAATTCCCGCGGTGTTCAGCGTCATGCCCTTCGGTAGGGTCCTCATGCCCCTCTTTTTCGTGCTTGCTTTCATCGCCGCGACGGGCGCCATGCTTTCCTTGTATGAGGTTCCGGTTGCATACCTCGTGGGTAGCCACGGATGGAGCAGGAAGAAAGCCACCTGGGCTACTCTCGTGGCACTGGCCGTTGTTGGTTCAGTGGCAGCCCTCTCAGGAAGCCTTACGGCCAACATCAAGGTCATGGGCATGACCTTCTTCGACTTTTTCGATTGGTCAACGTCCAACGTTCTCATGCCTCTAGGCGGGCTCTTTGTCTGCCTGTTCGTGGGATGGCGTTGGGGTTCGGCAAACATCAAGGCCACTCTCTCGAACGAGGGCGCCCTGCGCAACGAGGTAGTCGTATCGGCGTTCACCGGTGTCGTGAAGGTGATAACGCCTGCGCTGGTTCTCCTCATCCTGCTTACGGGGCTGAAGATTATCTGACGTTCGGTCTTCGGCGGGCTAATCGGTCAACGCGACTGGAATCTGCTGCGTGAACCGGGATTCCGAAGGATGACGGCCGGTGCTGTCCTGAGTGGCGGTGCCGGCCGGTTCGATTGGGGGAACGCGACACGACCGAGCGCAACCGATGCGTCGCCAATCGAGGGCTCCACACAGGTTGTGAGCAGAGCTTCACTGTGGTAGAATAATGTCTGCGGTCGGGCTGTGGCGCAGTTTGGTAGCGTGCCTGAATGGGGTTCAGGAGGTCGCTGGTTCAAGTCCAGTCAGCCCGACCATTCCATTTCTTCTAATCCCGCGTGGTTGGCCGCAGACGCTCCAAGTCCTCGATACTCTTCGGCCAGTCGTCCTTCAATAGGCGTGATAGAGAGCGGTCGGCGAATACCCGCCCGCCTGTCTGGCATCCGGGGCAGTAGTTGGCTTCGTTTTCAGCGTAGATGATGCGTTGGACCGGCGCGCCGCAGACCGGGCAGGGGCGCCCGTATTTCCCGTGGACTGCCATCCCGGGATGAAAAGCTGTCACCTTCTCGGGCAAGTTCGGTCCTGCCTGCTCCCGCAGGCGGGCAATCCATTCGGACAAGACCTCTTTTGACGCCGCATGGAGCCTTGCGATCTGTTCCGTATCCAGG
>CAZYFG010000098.1:0-1863 GCA_964646835.1 uncultured Eubacteriales bacterium
AAGCATTCCCCCAACCTCATCATGAAGTTGCCTCTCATCAAGGGCGATGCCGAGGTGCTCGCCGACAAGCCCGAGACGGTCACTCAAAGGATCGAAGGCATCATCGGCCTGACCTGCCAGGAATTCTGCAGGGCCGTCGTCCTCCCGCAGGGCAAGTTCGACGAGTTCCTGACCTTGGCCGGCGCGAAGAGGGCGGAAATGCTGGGACATATCTTCGACCTGGACAGGTTTGGAGAACCGCTCTTCAACGCGGCGGTTCAGCGCCGAGACAGGTGGCAGAAGGAGGTCGACGGTCTGGAGAGGGCGAAGGCCGAGCTCGGAGACTGTTCCGATGCCGCGATCTCCGAGGCCCAGGCCGACGCTGACAGCAGGCGAGAAGTCTTGGCGCAGGTGGAAGTGGACCATCTGAAGGCCAATGCGGAGTGCGATGAAGCGGCCGGCCTCAAGACCCTCTCTGACCAGCTTCAGGCTGCCCAGGACCGTAAGGCCGTTCTAGACAGTCAGAAGGCCGATATCGAAAAGGGCCAGGCCTCGCTGGATGCCGCGAGGCGCGCCGCCCCGCTGAAGAACACCATCGAGGCGGTCAAGCGACTCACTCTCTCCAAGACGGAGACGGACAAGGATCTGAAGAAAGCCACAGCGAGTAACGGTGCCGCCCAGGCCGCGCTGGACACCGCCGCGGAAGCCACCCGGGCCTCACGAGAGCAGCAGGACCGGGAAGAGCCGGTCCTCACGGCCCGGAAGACCAGACTGGAAGACGCTCTGAAGGTTCAGCGGGAACTCAAAGGGCTGCTGGAGAAGCAGAGCAGTTCCGCTGACGGGCTTGAGGTGCTGAAGACAGCGGCCCTGCAGGAGCGTGATGCAGTAGAAGGGTGCAAGGCCCAACTGGACCGGCTCACAGGAGAGGTCGATTCTCTCGGGACCAAGCAGGCCGAACTCACTGTAGACCCCGACTTACGAGAATTGGTTGACGAGGCCTCCCGGCTACTCGTTCCGCTTCAGGCTGCCGAGAAGGAGTACTCCTCCAGCGAATCTGACCTCAAGAGGAAGACCGCCGCGGCCGAAAAGGCCCGCTCCAATGCTCTTGCAGTCTACGGAGAACTCGCTGGGCTGGCGGCGTCGCGATACACCTGGAACGATGCCGGGGACCTCGTCGCCGGCGAGGCGGAGATCCCCTCGATGCAGGAGGCCACAAAGGGGGAAGACCTCCTCAAAGTGGCTTATTCGGAGATCAACATCGCTTCGGAGTTGGTCCGGAAGGCAGCCGAGATGTCCAGGCAGGCCCTAGTCCACGACCAGGCCGTCGTGTTGGCGCGGAGCCTGGAGGAAGGTCATCCTTGTCCCGTATGCGGCTCCGAGCATCACCCTCGTGTTGCGGTCGGGGATGCCGTGAGACTTGCCCGTGCCCAAGAGGCCGAGTCGGTTGCGGAGGCCTGCCTTTCCGGGCTGCAGTCCTGGAGAAAGACACTTCAGGACTGCGCGGCCGCTTGGGACAACCTCCGGATGAACGAACTAGAGGCGTGGGAGAAGGTCCGGGGGAGGAAGACCGACGTTCAGTCGGCGCTGGACTCGTTCTTGTCCGCCGCCAAGGCGGCGCTCGGGGATCCTTTCTCTGAGGTAGCAGCCCGGGAGTCCATTCAGGCGGCCAAGAACCAGATCGCTGCCAAAGACCAGGAACATGCCTCGGTCAGTCGGTCCCTAACGGAAGCGCAGAACAAGGAGAAAGCCGTCAGGCAACAGCTTGACGACGCGCGTACGCGTCTTTCCGCTCTCGAGAGGGATAGGGATACCGCGGCAAAGGAACTGGCTCTCATTGGCGAGCAGGTGGTGGACAGGAAGGCCAAGCTGCAGGACATGACGGGC
>CAZYFG010000098.1:1873-2396 GCA_964646835.1 uncultured Eubacteriales bacterium
CGAGAGAGAAACCAGGATACGGGAAATCGCCGGCGGGGAGGACCCCGAAGCAGCTATACCGGTGGTCGACTCTGCGATAAGAGCTCTGCGTGAGCGCGTGAAGCAAGCACAGACCGAAGAGGATTCATGCCGCAAAGAAGCCGAAAGACTTGGACGGGACGTAGCGAGGCTCGAGTCATCGCTGGTCCAGGTTGAGAGAGAACTTGAAGAGCAGAGCGCGGTTCTGGCGGAAGGTCTCTCTCGGGGCGGTTTCGGGTCCAGGGAAGAGGCCGAGAAAGCGATGCTGCCGGACGCGGTCGCCCAGGCGCTGGACAAGCGCATACAGGAATACCGGCGGGATTGCGCGGCGGTGGATGGCCAGGTGCGCCAGTTGACGGAGCAGATCGGCTCTCGGCAGTTCTCCGAGCCCGAGTTCCGCGCGCTAGAAGTCCGTGTCAAGGAACTGGAGTCGAAATCCAAGACCCTGCGGGAGGAGTCTGCGGTTGCGCAGGAGCGCCTCGACGCTCTCAGAGAACGTCGGAAC
>CAZYFG010000098.1:2406-2967 GCA_964646835.1 uncultured Eubacteriales bacterium
GGTGGGATTCGCTTGAGTCAGATCGCCTCGGCGCCGAAAAGACGAGAGACGTTGCCGCCCGGCTGGCCAACCTACTTCGCGGAAAGGCGTTCGTCAAGTTCCTCGCCGAAGAGCATCTTCGGGACATGGCTGTCGATGCCTCCACGCGCCTCGGAAGCCTAACAGGACAGCGCTACGCCTTAGAGATCAGCGGCGAAAGCGACTTCGTCATCCGCGACGACTTCAACGGGGGGGAAAGACGCTCCGTCGGCACTCTCTCCGGCGGGGAGACGTTCCTCACCTCACTTTCCCTCGCGTTGGCCCTTTCCTCCAAGGTCCAGCTCCGGGGCCAGTACCCTCTCGGCTTTTTCTTCCTTGACGAGGGGTTTGGCACTCTGGACGAAGAGAGACTGGACGCCGTCATCGGCGCCTTGGAGAGGCTCCACGACAAGGACCGGATAGTCGGCGTGATTAGCCATGTGAAGGAGCTCAAGGAAAGGCTGCCCTATTACCTGGAAGTCATCCCAGCCAAGGGAGATGGCGCCGGGAGTTCCGTTCTGCTTGGGACGCGATAACGAGTTG
>CAZYFG010000098.1:2977-3848 GCA_964646835.1 uncultured Eubacteriales bacterium
GAGCGGTGCCTGAAGGTCGCGGGAGAAGTGGAGCTATCGATCTTGGGAGGACTGCAAGGGCTGTATACGGTATTGAAACGCCTAGTGGCGTGCTCTTTTACCCGTGCTGCGGCGATGATACCTTTGAACCGCTTCAATTGTTCCTTGACGGGGTCACAGAGTTCCACTTCGCGGACTCACGTCTGAGCCCAAAGCTTCCGCTGATCCATTCATGCCGTGGAGGTTCAGACCTGGGATCTCGCCGTGTGGGCTTCGTTCCTAGAGCGGTCGCTTGCTGCCAGGTCTCAGAACGCGCAGAGTCGATGTATGCGGAGACCTGGATGCTACACGACAACCCGGGCCGTCCAATCACGCTCGTCAGCCACGCACAAGATGGCGAGGACGTGTTCGATCAGTTACCGAGGCTCGCTGTTTTCTACTATCGGGGAGACAGTCAGGGCGAGGGAGGCAGCGGAGTATGGTGGCTTGGACCTCGCCTATTTGACTCGGTTCTAGATAAGTTGGTCGACGGAGGGCTCATCGTGACCGATGGTTCGAACCCTGACCCAGAATTCGAACAAGCTCCTTGGAGTCCTCTATGGCAGTACGCCTCCTGGCGTGCCTCCGTCGGGCGACCAGATGAGCGAGACCAGATCAGTTGTTTCCACTATGCTGGGAGGCGGTTTACTCGTTTGGCACAATGCGGATATCGGTATGGCCCAGTGTATGCCTGGAGAGTGGAGCGGAAGTCGGCCGGATGTACTTGAGCATGACGTAGTGGGGAGTGTACCGGGCTCGGAAGCCTCGCCCAAGCCGAGTATGGCAACTACCTGTAAGAAACTTTCTCCCTGAGGGATCGATGGGCTACTATCCGCTTTCTGGGACGATGAAG
>CAZYFG010000098.1:3858-4155 GCA_964646835.1 uncultured Eubacteriales bacterium
AGGAGGATAACAATGAAATTCGCACTAGGCTTCATGTTTTCTGAGGATAGTCGTCAGGTCGCTCTAATCATGAAAGACCGACCTGAATGGCAGAAAGGCAAGCTCAATGCCCCTGGGGGTAAGATTGAACCAGGAGAGACTCCCTTGGCGGCTATGGTACGTGAATTCAAGGAAGAGACAGGCTATCAGACCGAGCCCAGCAACTGGAGTCTCTTCGCCCGTATGGAAGGCAACGTCGAGGGAAGTACGGAACCATTCGAAGTCCACTGCTTTGTCGCTGTCGGACAGGTAAGGGAC
>CAZYFG010000098.1:4231-5718 GCA_964646835.1 uncultured Eubacteriales bacterium
TATGGCTTTGGACCATCTGACTGATGGCCGTCCAGATTTCGCCCTCATCACATACCCTTGAGATCAGACGCCGGAAATGGGTAATTTTCGAGTGCATGGTTTACGGAAGGAGGGTCAAGCATGGCTGAATCTGAGAAGTGTTCAGTCGTCTGTGGCGAGTGTGGCGGGGCTATTGATGAACCACCTAGCATTCCGGTAGAACAGCGTCTCCCATGCCCTTCCTGTGGCTCCACGAGTCGACGTTTTCATGTGACAGTTGCATGTTCCGCTGGCGTCAGTTCGCACGCGATGGCCCTTGGCGGGCGCGGAGGAGAGGCGGTGTCGTTCTCTGAATCACCTCGGAGTGGTCTTGCGAGCAGCGCATCACGCAGGGACGACGGGACGGTCGATCAGTGTCTTGTCGGTCCCAGTCCACAGGGAGAGGAGGATACGCTGGCGGCGTGTCAGTTGTTGAGAGAGCATCTGAATCTAGCTGGGGCTAACTGGGCGTCAATCAAAGCCGGAAGAGAGCCTGCCGACTGCGTGTTATTGGACGCAGACGATGAGCATAGGGCCCTGGAAGTGCAGGTCACCCGGGCGATAGCATCACAGCGATTATGGAAGACCCTGAGCCGTCAAGGAGCAGTTCAGAGTTCACTCACTGCTGCTGAGGCCGCAAGTGAAATGAAGAACGCGATTGAAGCCAAATGCCGCAAGATTCCGAGAGACATGCGTTCGAAGCTGGTTCTTGCTCTTGACGCAACGCGCCTCGCAAGTCTTGCATTCGATTCGACGGTACGAGAGTTTCGATCGCAGTGGACTCAATGGGCTGCTTCCCAGGGTTTCGCCGGGATTTGGCTGGTTGGCCCGCTATCGACCCTCGTGTGGCAACTTGACCTAAGGCTCAACCAGGCTTAGGTGTGTTCAAATCTAAAGATCAAGGTCGCGCAACCGGGTTCACGTGTTTGTCATAGTGACGAGCTACTAGATGCGATACCCATTGTGCGAAAAGGTGATAAGCGCTGACTGCAATCTGACTGCAATGCCGATGGAAATCATCCGGACAGGCGGAGACGAACTGGAAAGGTCGACAGACAAATGAGCAGGTAGAACCCCATATCCGGTACGCATCGGAACGGAGTGGGAGGGAGGCCGCCTGCTTGACATGCAAGAGGTCCCGGGTTCAAGTCCCGTCTCCCCCACCAAAACAACACATTAGGGAAGAGAAGAGCCGCACAAGTTGCGGCTTTTTGTTTTTTCCCGCGGCTGTGAAAGACGTACATATTGTACAATCAGTACACATATGCTATCTTGTGAGGTGATGGAGGGATGACAGTGATCGCGGAGTACAACTTCAGCAAGGCTCGGAGCAACTTGACCGAGTTGATTGACGGAGTACAGCAGCTTGCTCCGGCAGTCATTCGCCCCAGAAAGAAGACGGAGGACGCAAGCGTTGTGCTCTCCCGAGCATTCCTCAAGATGATTCTGCAGGAGGCAGAAACGTCTCG
>CAZYFG010000098.1:5728-7842 GCA_964646835.1 uncultured Eubacteriales bacterium
TTCTCTCAGAAGCTGATGGGTCGGTCACTGTGACTCTAGAACCCCTCGATATCGCGGTCAACGGCGCCTCCAAAGAAGCAGCCATCCAGGAAGCAGCCATGGAGGCCATGGAGTACGCCCGAGAGTACCTGGACCCCTCTAATGTCGCGTTCTACCTACGATCCCCCAACCGCAGGCCACACCTTTCAACAGTACTCAGAATAGGGATCTGTGACTCCACTTCCGAAGTCCTTGAGGTCCTTAACCTTGCCTAGGTGGAGGGATCTGGTCCGCTATTGCCGCAACACCGGCTGGGAGGAGATACCCGGAGGTGACCACTACCGCTTTCGCAAGGTACTTCCGGATGGTTCGATCCTTCGTACCCGGGCATCGCGTGCGTTGGCAAAAGAGATCCCCGGAGGCCTATTTGATTTCATCCTGAAGCACCAGCTCCGAACAGACCGGGGAGAGTTCAACGCAAAGTCGCGCCGCTAGTTCAGCCTTTTTTGCCGATTAACATCATGAGAACCGCTAGGCAACGGAGCTCGAGCCTGCTGCTGGCAGCGATGATGACTTTGCGCTGCTGAGACGAGGCGGTCTTCTTTCGGTTGTGGCTGAAGACCTGCAGAACTGCTTCAGCAGATCTGTCAGCCCGGAGACAGTCTTGTCAGTTGATCGGCCCAAGCTGGTCTACCCACCCCATCTTAAGAACAGGAAACCACTCACCTCGGATCCTGATGCCTTGAACGCTGTAGGCAAAGTCGACCATGCAGGTACAGTAAATGCCCGCCAGGTGTTCGCTGAGGGCCCGGTACCTAGCCTCATTTCGAGGAACCGCGGATGTGAAGCACTTGACTGCATAGGGTTGGGTGGATTGAACCCGAAATACGACCCCGAACCGCCCCGAAGCGCAACTGGGTAGGCCCATACTATCAAGGGCCGTCGTACCAGCTGCGAGATCAGGATCACGGAAGCAGTGCTTCGGGTTTTGCACGGCCTCTCGGTAGTCACTGCCTGTTGGCCACTTGTGCATTGATTCATCTCCAAATCCGCACAAGCGAGTCTATTCCCACCCGACGCCCGGCGAGTGGGCGTCCGCCGGAGCATAATTCCTCCAGCGGACATGAGGTACCTCCTACGTTTCAGTTGCTATAATGAATCCATAATCTGCCGACGAAAGGTCGGGTTGAGGATGGAATACATCACAGTCCTAGAGGCCTTGTGTCTTGGCATCGTATAGGGGAGACCGGCCATGAACAGCGAGCCCATCGCTTATCTGCGACTGCAGGCCGCGGTTGCCGCTGCCTACAATTTCTTTATCAGCGGCATGATCGCCGGCCTCATTTACCATAAGGCGGATTTCGTGCCGACGGACGCGATCAGCCTTGCCCTTGGCATAACCATCACCTGCCTGCTGACCTTCGCGATCACCACACCTTTCTGCAGGGCGAGCCTGCGCAGAGACAAAACCGGAGGTGTTCTTATAGCGAAGACGCCTCAGGCACGTGTGTTGGCTCGGCTTTTCCGACATCCCGTGCTGCTGAGCGTTTCCCTCGGCCTAGTCGCCGCTCTCATCCTGTCTGTGCTGAAGGTCTCGTTCTTTGTGCTGATAGGGGTGACAGCGATGCCGTTCTACCTCTATGTCGCGTTCAAGAGCGTGTTCGCCGCAGGGTTGGGAGTCTTGGCGACCTGCACGGTGCTTTACGCCGGCATGTGCCATCGGCAAGACACCTTCCGGGTGTGAAGGTACGTCGGATGCTGTTCTGGCGCTATTCGCTTATCTGGGAGAAGCAGCGATGCTGAAGGAGAGAAGGATCCTCATAGCCGTCCTGGTTGTATCGTACATCCTTTCGTTTTTCGCCAGGGAGTCGATACGCGGCTCGTTCCTTACCGTGATTTCGGACTGCGTCGCCTTGTTCGGTACGTTGGTTCTGCTGGCCGATCTTGGGGCAATGACAATGCAGGCTCCGGCAGGGGTCCCGGCGCCCTCATTACCCGGTTGGGGGATCCGGCTTCATGATTTGGTTAAGAAGACAATACCTGCAGCGGTGTTTGTGTTCATGGTCTGTTTTGGTCTTTATCGGCTGCTATCGCAAGGTTTGATTCTTGGCGCCCTGCTCGTGGCTCCCTACGGC
>CAZYFG010000099.1:0-4293 GCA_964646835.1 uncultured Eubacteriales bacterium
CATGGGCACTACCATCGGCGAGATCGTGTACGACATCGGAGGCGGCCTTTCCAATCCCGGGAAGAAGTTCAAGGCCGTGCAGACCGGTGGACCGTCAGGCGGCTGCATCCCTGCCCAATTCCTCAACACCCCGGTAGACTATGAGTCACTCGCACAGCTGGGCACCATCATGGGCTCAGGCGGCTTCATCGTGATGGATGAAGACACGTGCATGGTGGACCTGGCCAAGTTCTTCCTGGAGTTCGTCCAGTCTGAGTCGTGTGGTAAGTGCTCGCCTTGTCGCATCGGCACAAAGAGGATGCTTGACATCCTGAAGCACATCTCAAGGGGCGAGGGCAAAGAAGGCGACATCGAGCTCCTGTTGGAGCTCGGCGAGACCATCAAGCAGACGGCTCTATGCGGGCTGGGTCAATCCGCTCCCAACCCGGTGCTCTCGACCATCAAGTACTTCAGGGAGGAGTATGAAGCCCACATTAAGGACAAGAAATGTCCTGCTTCCGTATGTGCTTCGCTGTTCAACGCTCCCTGTCAGAACACATGTCCCGCCGGAGTGGATGTTCCCATCTATATAGACCTCATAAGGCAAGGGCGGCCCGCCGACGCCTATGAGGAGATCATGCGTGAGAACCCGCTTCCGGTTGTCTGCGGTCGAGTGTGCAACCACCCGTGCGAGTCCAAGTGCCGTAGGGCCCAGCTCGACGAACCGATTGCAGTGCGTGAGCTGAAGAGGTTCGCCGCCGACTACGCCGTGAGCCTGAACGGCAAAAAGCCCAGGGCCACCAGGAAGGAAGCAACCGGCAAGAGAGTCGGAATCGTTGGAGGCGGCCCGGCGGGGCTAACAGCTGCCTACTATCTCGCCCTTCAGGGTCACTCCGTTACCATCTACGAGGCTCTACCGGTACTAGGCGGAATGCTGGCCGTCGGTATTCCGGAGTACAGGTTGCCCAAGAAGCACTTAGCCAATGATATCGAGGCCATCACATCTTTGGGTGTGGAGGTTAAGACGGGGGTCCGAGTGGGCAAGGACATCTCATGGGAGGACCTTAAGAGCCGTCACGATGCCGTGTTTGTGGCAATCGGTTCACACAAGGACCAGACCATGGGGATCCCCGGAGAGGACCTACCCGGTGTGATCTCTGGTGTCACGTTCCTCCGCGACATAGCCCTGGGCAAGAAAGTCGACCTCTCCGGCAAGAAAGTGGTAGTCGTCGGCGGCGGCAACGTCGCGATGGACGCCGCGAGGTCTGCCAGAAGGCTCGGCGCCGAGTCTGTCACGGTCGTGTACAGGCGACGCAAGGCTGATATGCCCGCCCAGCTCGAGGAAATCGAAGACGCCGAAGAAGAAGGCATTATCTTCAACACGATGGTCAACCCCACGGCCTTGAAAGGTGACGGACGCGTCCAGGCTGTTACATGCGTGGTCATGAAGGCCGGAGAGTTCGATTCATCGGGGAGGCGAAGGACATCGCCAGTGGAAGGCAGCGAGTTCGATATCCCCTGCGACGTGTTCATCCCCGCCATCGGCCAAGTCACGGATCTGGATGGGTTCAAGGACTCCGGCCTTGAGTTCGGCAGGAACGTGTTCAAGGCCGACCCGCGGACCATGGCGACCGGTGCGGCGGGCGTATACGCAGGAGGCGACTGCGTGAGCGGTCCCGCCACCGTGATTGAGGCCATCGAGGCCGGGAAGAGAGCCGCCCAGTCGATCCACGTCTATCTCGGAGGCGCGGGCGATGTTGTTCCGGAAACGAAACACGAGAGAAAGCTCTCCGCTCCCGTCAACGAGGAAAAGACCAGCAGAGTGCATGCGAAGGCAGCGCCGGTATCGACCAGAGTGCGGTCCTTCACCGAAGTGGAGATCGGGTTTGACGAGGAGGCTGCCCGGCGCGAGGCCGCCAGGTGCCTCCGGTGCGATGTGAAAGGATAGGGGGAATCAGCATGGCTACGGTAACACTGACCATAGACGGTAAGCAGGTAACCGTCCCGGCAGGCACCTCTATCCTCGAGGCGGCCAAGACGGTAGGGATTGACATACCCAGCTTGTGCTATCTGAAGGATCTGAACGTCATCGGGAGTTGTCGTGTGTGTGTCGTACAGGTGGAAAGAGCCAGGACCCTGCAGGCGTCCTGCGTAACGCCTGTGGCTGAAGGCATGGTAGTCCACACCAACTCGCCCGCTGTCCGGCAAGCCCGAAAGGCAGTAGTTGAGATGATACTGTCCGACCATCCCTACGAGTGTCCGACCTGCCCGAGGAACCTAAACTGCGAGCTTCAGGCTTTGGCGGAGAGGTTGGGTATAAGGGCGGTCCGGTTCGAGGACAGCCGCAAAGAGATGCTTCCGGACCAATCGACTCCCGCGCTCGTCAGAGACCCCATGAAGTGCGTACTGTGCAGGCGATGTGTGGCCGTCTGCGAGAAGGTCCAGGGCGTCAAGGCGATTGGCCCCCTGGGTCGCGGCATGGATACCGTGATCGGTCCGGCATGGGGAGAGACCATGTCAGAGAGCCCGTGTGTGCAGTGCGGCCAGTGTATCCTGGTGTGTCCGGTGGGGGCTCTCTACGAACGGGATTACACCGAAGAGGTCTGGAAGGCGCTTCAGGACCCGACCAAGCATGTGGTGGTTCAGACCGCTCCGGCCACGAGGGTTGCCATCGGTGAGCCCTTCGGGCTTGAGCCGGGCAGCATCAGCACGGGCAAGATGGTCGCCGCGCTAAGGCGGCTCGGGTTCGACAAGGTCTTCGACACCGACTTCACTGCGGACTTGACCATCATGGAAGAGGGCTCGGAGCTCCTGGAACGCATCGAGAAGGGAGGACCGCTTCCCCTTATAACGTCCTGCAGCCCCGGTTGGATCAAGTACATGGAAGAGTTCTACCCGGAGCTTGCGGAGAACGTGTCGACGTGCAAGTCTCCCCAGCAGATGTTCGGGGCTTTGGCCAAGACCTACTACGCCGAGAAGCAAGGCGTCGATCCCAAGGACATAGTCTCCGTCTCAATCATGCCGTGCACGGCCAAGAAGTACGAGTGCCAGCGCCCCGAGATGAATGACTCGGGTTACCAGGATGTCGACTACGTGCTGACAGTCCGGGAACTTGCCCGGATGATCAAAGAAGCGGGGATCGACTTCGGCAGCTTGCCGGACGAGGAATATGACGCTCCTCTGGGAATCAGCACCGGAGCAGGCGTCATATTCGGCGCTACCGGAGGAGTCATGGAAGCGGCTCTTAGGACCGTATATGAGGTCGTTACCGGGAAGACCCTCGAGAAGATAGACTTCGAGAGCGTACGGGGTTTTGAGGGCCTCAAGACGGCCACAGTTCAGGTGGGAGACCTCAAGGTCAAAGTGGCGGTAGCGCACACTTTGGCCAACGCCAAGGCCATCCTCGACAGGGTAAAGAGCGGAGAAGAGTTCCACTTCATCGAGATAATGACCTGTCCGGGCGGTTGCATCGGAGGGGGCGGACAACCCATCCCCACCGATACGGAGATACGGATGAAGCGTATCGCGGCCATCTACGAAGCGGATAGAGGCCTTCCGCTCCGCAAGTCCCATGAGAACCCCGTGGTCCAGGAGCTGTACAAGACGTATCTAGGGAAGCCCCTGGGGCACAAGTCTCACGAGATCCTTCATACCACCTACAGACCGGGTTCCAGGCATGGGAGCATGGTCAACAAGGAGGATCAGGGAGTATGGCTTCTTGAGCGGGTTGTCGCAGACGGAACGGGCAACGGTGGGACCCGCTAGGTAGTAGCACCCGGTTTTCCAGCAAAGAAGGATCCTGGCGGACTAGTCCGCCGGGATCCTTTTCTGATAGTCTGTCTTGGAGAGAGTAACCTGGGGGAGGAATCCGTATGACTGCGAAACGTGCGGCAGGTTTTGTGCTGCTGGCCGCCACTTGCAGCCTTCTAGACTACTACGCTCTGTCAGTCTCGGCGGAGACGAGTGTTCTCGTGGCCGTCATCATAGGAGCTGTGTGCATAGGCCTCCTCTACGGGTTCTACCTTGAGTGGCCCGCCGTTCACGGAAAATGGGAAGGGCCTGTGTTTCCCGGGAAAGACCTGAAACTGCTCCTATCGGTCTTCGTAGGTGCCCTCGTATCGTACTGGCTCAACGTGAACATGGGGCTCGGGGCGGTTGTGGCTTCGGCATTGGTTGGGGTCTTGGCCGGAGTGCTTGTGCCCGCATACGGGGTTCCTCTCTATTGTGGGAGCTTTGTGGGCATGGCTTCGCCCAAGGTCTTGAACCAGACCGAGATCCTGCTCGCCGCCACCGTGGCAGGCGTCATATACGTTC
>CAZYFG010000099.1:4303-6142 GCA_964646835.1 uncultured Eubacteriales bacterium
CAGGACGTCTTCAACGGTTTCGGTGGAAAGCTTGGGACAATAGCGTGCGGCGGCTGTGTCATATCTGCCGTGCTTCTCAGGAACCCGCTGCTCACCGGATCGGTGCCGGGCTGGGATGTTGGGTTCCGGATGATCATCACATCGGTTGTCGCTGCGGTGCTCGCCTACTACGTGAACGTCAGGATGGGAAAGGGTGCCGTGTTGGGGTCCGCGCTTGTCGGGTTGGCAGGCGGCTTGGTGTTGCCTGCACTGTTTCCGGAGATAGGCGGGTCGCTGGCGACAGTCTGCATCGCCGCTTCTTTCGCGGGCATGTCGTCCAAAGCCCGCATCCCGAACGAGCTCTTGATGGCCGTTGCAGGTGTCATCGTGGGCCTCGTCTTCATGTTCAGTTCTCCGTGTTTGGGCGGCGCGGGCGGAAAGCTCGGCACTACCGCGTTTGGATCGGTGATCGCCGTGAACGCGGCGTACAAGCTCGCTCAAAGGATTGGCGGACAGAAAACCTAGAGAAGCTTCACGTGGCCGGTAGGTTGTGCCGACCCGTCTTCCGGTGTGGATACCGTCTAGACCACATCTAGCAGCAAACCCACCGGGACTTGACACTTGATCTATCCTAAAAGTATGGGCTGTTCACCGATTACAGGAGGTCAGGTTGGAAATGCCGATCTACGAGTACAAGTGTCCAAAGTGCGGAGTCTTTGAGGTCACACGGAAGATCACCGAAGAGCCGCTCCAGACCTGTCCGACATGCGGGGAGCCTGTGAAGAAGCTGATCAGCCACAACGTCGGCATCATCTTCAAAGGACCGGGCTTCTACGTGACTGATAACCGGAACGGCGGCTCTGCCTCAAAGGATAAGGCGGCGGATTCCTGAGGCTCGATCGGAGAGTAGGTCACACCAAACAAAACCACACCAAAAGAGAAGAGCGGGGCATTGGCCCCGCTCTTTCCATATGAAAGGCTGAGGCTGACACGAAGGTTCCTGGTTACCCGCGATTGAGGTCGGCCAGAGGTGTCCGGACGTACACTACCCGCCAGATGAAAAGGGCGATGGCCGAATCCACGACGTGGTGCACAAGGGTTCCCAGTGCCACAACGAACCCTGCATCACGCAAACTGAAGCCGAAGGCGAGTACCACGAGGGCTTCCAGCCCGGCGTGCACGGGCGCCACGGCAGCGAGCGCCAGCGGAAAGCTCACGCCTCTCCCCATGAGCCAGGCACCCATGATCCCGACGGGTATGTGCATGGCCGCTCTCATCCCAACCAGCGGACCGAGTTTCATGAAGAAGCCAACCGCGGACCCCAGCCCGACGATTCCGGCCGTTGCCGGACCGAGCAGGACCGATAACAAAGTGGGCACGTGGGACGCGGGGGTCGCGGTAAAAGGGCCTATGGGCAAAGTGACTACCCCTGCGAGGAGCGAGGGGATAAGCAAAGACACGGCGAGAAGCAGCGACCCTGCGGTCAACCGCAGAGTTTCCTTGCTCTTCATTGAGAATCAGATCCTTCCTACGGCTCTCCTTACCTCTTCAATGTACCAGGTGTCTTGTCAGGTGTAAAGACAGCACGAACGCCCTTCCGGAGAACCGCACGGAACCGCATGGAAAAAAACGAAGGCCCCGGTCTTGCCGGGGCCCCATCCCATCTTCGGGCTTAGTAGGTGAAGTAGTGGTTGCCGATGGTTATGGCGTGAGGCTTCGCCCACAGCCACGGGTTCGTGACGATGTGGTAGTTGAAGTAGTACAGTGCGCCGTTGGTCGGGTCCCAGCCGTTCAGAGCGGCCACTGCCGCATTGTAGCTGTCGGCTGAAGGCGTTGAGTTGAACAGCCAGCCTCCGACAC
>CAZYFG010000099.1:6152-7428 GCA_964646835.1 uncultured Eubacteriales bacterium
CGCGATGGTGTCCGGGAACAACTGGCTGTCGACCCTGTTGAGGACGACTGCCGCGACGGCCACCTTGCCCACGAAGGACTCGCCGGCCGCCTCGCCGTGGACTACCCTTGCCAGGAGATCCACCTCGGCCTGGTTGTACCCCTTGTACCACGGGCTGTAGGCCTGGGCGATTCCGGGCGCTACTGTCAACATGATCACGAACGCGATTGCCACCGACAGTGCAGTCAAACTGCGCTTTCTGATGTCAATCATCATACGCGTCTCCCCTTCCTCGGCCTCCGAGGTTAGCTGACGGGTTCGGTGAAAGGGATCGCCCTACTCTCCTTGTGGGAGAGATTCACCCCAAAACGGATTCCCCGGTCTCGCTCTTCGCGAGATTAGGCCTTTGACTCTGAAGATCCTAACATGGAGAGGACAAGCAGTTCACTAGGGAGTTAGTGGAAAATGCCTGGTAGAGGAGTTGTCGGGAGGGACGCACAGGCCGCTATTCGGGAAGCAGGAAGCCCCTTCCTGCAAGCTCTTTTTCCATGGCTTGGATAATGGTAGCGTCTTTGGCCCTGATGGTGTGCAGGTGGATTCCTCCCGTGAGCGAGGAGAGGAGCCCTGCTTTGGTTGCGGATAGGGTCTCAAGAAAGGCATCTACGTCTCGCCGGCTGGAGAGGGAGAGCTGGCCCGTAAGCTGGCCGTAGATCGGGTGGTCGACTATCACGTCGAGGACCTCCACGCCCATGTCGACCATGGCATACAGCTCGCTGCCGGTTTCCTCAGGCGAATGGCGGACCGCGACCAACTTGGTGACGCCCTGCGCGGGCGATTCATCAAGAACCGTGTATCCACGGGGAGTCGCGATTATCTTCTCGCCCTGGGCTCTCAAGATGGTGACGTCCTGGACGATCACTTGTCTGGTGACGCCGAGACGCGCCGAGAGGGCCGAGCCGGTGACGGGTGACTCCTCCTTGAGGATGGAAAGGATCTTTGCGCGCCGGGACCTCGCGTCCATGGTAACCGCCTCCGACGGAATCTTTCTTTGAACGGAGCCCCGTTACCTCCCATGCGGGACGCAGTGACATGCAGGATACAAGGATTCGTGGCAGAAGCTATCTCCCACACCGGATTCGTGAGGAGGGTGCATCGTGAAGGTATTCATCTCGTGTGACATCGAAGGTGTATCCGGGGTCGTGGTTGCCGCTTCACAGACAATACCCGACGGCAGGGACTACGGGCGCGCTCGAGAACTGATGACCGGCGAGATCAATGCCGCCATCGCCGGATGCGT
>CAZYFG010000099.1:7441-7733 GCA_964646835.1 uncultured Eubacteriales bacterium
GGCCACCGAGATCGTGGTCAACGATTCCCACGGTCCAATGACCAACATACTGATTGAGAAGCTGCATCCGGCGGCGACGCTCATCACGGGGTCGCCCAAGCCGCTTTCAATGATGCAGGGCGTAAGCCGCGAGTGTGACGCGGCCATCTTTGTCGGTTACCACGCCAAAATGGGCGACATCGGGGTTCTCAGCCACACGATCTCTGGGGGGAGCGTGGCGAACGTCTGGATCAACGATGTGCTCGTTGGCGAGACGGGGATCAATGCCGGTCTGGCCGGGCATTTCGGAGTC
>CAZYFG010000100.1:0-7596 GCA_964646835.1 uncultured Eubacteriales bacterium
TCTTTCCCGCGCCTGTGGCCCCCGCGATCAAGAGGTGCAAGCAATGGTCCAGAGTCGTGACGACGGGACGGCCCGATATGTCTTTGCCCAGCGCGATTGTGAGCGGCGATTTCGAGTTCCGGAACTCCCTGGTCTCAAGCACATCCCTCAAGTGAACCAGGGATACTTCCTTGTTGGGCACCTCGATGCCTATGGCGGACTTGCCCGGGATCGGCGCCTCAATCCGTACGTCCTGGGCGGCCAGGGCAAGGGCCAGGTCCTGGGACAGGTTAACGATGCTGGCCACCTTGACTCCGGGGCCCGGCTGCAGCTCGAAGCGGGTGACCGCGGGTCCTTGTTCTATCCCTACCACCTTGGCGGCAATGCCGAAGGAAAGGAGAGTTTTCTCAATCACGCGTCCCAGCGCCTCATAGCTTTGGGTCGCCTTGGGACGTTTCGGCGGTTCCGACCTATGCAGAATGTCCATGGGAGGGATCTCGTAGAAAGCATCCTCGCTGAGAGGCGGTTGCTCCATCGAGGGCGCAAACTCAGGGATCCCGACCGCCCTCCTCGCTCGCCCCTCCGTCGAAGCGCCGGCTCCGGAAGTCCCCGGGAGCTCTTGACCGGGACCCTCAACAGGTTGCCCGGGAGCCGTTGGCTCTCCGCCTCCGCTAGTCCCCAACCTGGCCTGAAGGTCCATGACGGCGGACGAGAAGCCGCCCCGGCGGGGGCTTCCTTCATCCTCGACCAGGTCGCTCAAGCTTACCTCGGCTTCTTGAGGGCCCGACGTCTTTTCGGTTTCATCATGCCAGACTTCAGCCGGGTCCGGTCCGTGTTCTCCGAAGAAGCGGCCAACGAATGCCTTGAACCATTGCCACCCGGACATGAAGCCCATCCAAATGATTGAGAAGGGAGTCCAGGGAGACTTGTTCGCCAAGAGACTGATCCCTACGGTCACTCCCAGGAACATCGCGGGGAATGACATATACTTGCTTGCCGCGATCCTGAAAAACCACCAGACCGAGGCTCCAATGAGCCCCCCTCCGCCGCCCATGCGGGCAGCCGGGAAGACGTCCTCCCAAGGGACGCGAATTGCGTGATAAATGCTTGATCCGAAAATCAAGAGCACCCAGAACCCCCAGACGAACCGGGGCACAGGGCCGGACGGGTTGGCGAGTTTGACCACCGAGTTCAGGATAAGCACGAAGCAGAAGAACATGGCCAGGGCACCCGCGATGGACGAGACGAACCTGGCCAGGCGCGCAAACACCACGGTCAAGGGGCTCCCGCTCTCGGGGTTGTACCCTGCGCCGCCCATGGCGATGATGAGTATCATGCCCGCGATAAGGAGCAGGACCCAGGGCCAGCGTTTGCCTTGTTTTGCCCCGCCTTTCCTGCCCCGCGCGGAGCGGCCGCCCCCTCACTCATTTCGCTTCATTGGGGGCTTTTCCTCCATTGGATGGGCCGGCGGGCGGGCCGGTTCCCTGAGGACCGGACGAGTTCTTGTGGGGAGCCCCGGAAGGATAATGCCTCCGGCAGAAAGAAGGATTTCGAGGTCCGAAACACTGTCTTCCAGAAGGACAGGAGGGTTTCATTTGGGTGCCGGAGGCGCGGATACTGGGGGCGTCGATACCGGGAGCGTGGACACCGGAGGTTTGGTGCTGGTCTATACGGGAAACGGAAAGGGAAAGACCACCGCGGCGCTGGGACTCGCCCTGCGCCAGGTCGGATGGGGCAGGAGGGTCCTTGTCGTCCAGTTCATGAAAGGCAAGGGCAACGTGTACGGCGAACGGGTTGCGGCCGAACGGTATTTGTCCCTCCTGGAGATCGAACAGCACGGACGTGACGAGTTCGTGAACCTTTCCGACCCGGCCGAGGTGGACGTCAGCCTTGCAAAGAAAGCGCTAGAGCGGGCCGGAGAGGCGATGGCGTCAGGAGACTACGGCATGGTCGTGCTGGACGAGGTTAACGTCGCGGTGGCGACCGGGATGATCGACACGAAGGACGTACTGGCGGTCCTGGAAAAGCGATACAAGGGCACGGACGTGGTCCTTACCGGCCGGTACTGCCCGAAGGAGATTATGGACAGGGCCGACATGGTGTCCGAGGTGCGAGAGGTAAAGCACCACTTCGCCCGAGGGGTCCAGGCTCGAAAGGGGATCGAGTACTAGAACGCCGGGGCCGCAACTCCCGCATGAGACGACGAGAACGATTCCTTTCCAGGGTGACGAACCACAACGAAAGAGGGGTGCCGAAGAGTGAAGAAGCCGGATTTCGCGCGTTACTTGGATTACGCCGAGCTCACCGAGACGCTCCAGGAGATGGTTCAGGAAAACGGTGGCCTGGCGAAGATGTACTCGATTGGGAAGACCTACGAGGGACGGGACATGTGGCTCGTAGAGATCACCAACTTCGAGAAGGGCGTTCCCGAGAAGAAGCCCGGCATGTACATAGACGGAAACCACCACGCGGGTGAGGTGACGGGCTCGGCCGTGTGTCTCTATACCGTGTGGTACTTGCTCTCCAATTACGGGAAAGACCCGTTCGTCACCGATTTGGTGGATACGAGGACATGGTACATACTGCCCAGGATATCCATTGACGGCGCGGAGATCTTCCTCCACACTCCAATGACACTCCGCTCCAGCGTCCGCGAATACCCGCCCAGGGACAACGACGACGGGCTGAACGCGGAGGATGTTGACGGCGACGGCTGGATCCTCCAGATGAGAATTCAAGATCCTGACGGCGACTGGAAAGTGTCCACGAAGGACGATCGCCTAATGGTCCGCCGCGAGCCGTGGGACAAGGAAGGGCCGTTCTACAAGGTCTATCCGGAAGGGATCATCAAGAACTGGGACGGCGGCGAGATCAAGATGGCTCAGCCCAAGTGGGGCCTGGACATCAACCGCAACTACCCGGCCTTCTGGGAGCCCGACAACGTCCAGAGGGGCGCGGGGCCCTATCCGCTCTCTGAGCCCGAGACCCGGAACGTGGCCAACTTCATCCTGGCCCACCCGAACATCGCGGGCGCCATGTCATATCACACCACCATGGGAGCAATCCTTCGTCCTGCCTGCACGAGGCCTGACAGCAAGCTGCCTCCGGGCGATGTCACGCTTTACAAGACAATCGGACAGAAGGGTACAGACCTCACCGGGTACCCGCACGTGTCCACCTTTGAGGACTACACGTTTGACAAGCAGAACCCGCTGAAAGGCGTCTTTATGGACTGGCTCTACGAGCACCTGGGAATCATCACGTTCTCGACGGAGCTCTGGGATGCTTCCGTACGCGCCGGCAACAAGCTGTTTGACCGCCGCGGGAGAAGCGCCGAGGAGAGCCAGCTTGCCCTTCTCAAGTGGAACGACAGGGAACTGGCCGGCCAGGGCTTCGAGAAGTGGCGCAAGTTCGAGCACCCGCAGCTCGGCGAGGTCGAGATAGGGGGCTGGAAGTCCAAGTTCGTGCTGACCAATCCCCCGCCGCAGTTCCTGGAGGGCGAATGCCATAAGAACTGCATGTTCACCCTCTACCACGCTGCGAGCCTGCCCGAGGTAGACATCGAGAAGACCAAGGTCGAGAAGCTTGCCCAGGGGATCTACAAGGTGACAGTCGTGGTCTCCAACAAGAGCTACATGCCCACAAGCGGTTCCCAGCAGGCCGTTGTCGTGAACAAGGCAAAGCCCGTGAAGGTTGAGCTCAGTCACGACGACCGCGTGAAGATCGTGACCGGCAAGCCTGTGACCGACATCGGCCACTTGCCGGGGCTTTCGGGAAGCGGAAGGGGCAGAGGAGGCTGGATGGGCGCAAGCGGCGAGGGCAACCACAAAGAGGTTGAGTGGGTCCTGAGAGCCGAAGAAGGCGCCGAAGTCAAGGTCACGGCTTACGCCGAACGGGCGGGAGCCGACACTGCCAGTCTGGTCCTGGAGTGAGCGCGAAACCCTATTCGGCGCGCTCCTAAGGTGGATGACGAGAGCGGGGAGGAAGAACCCTTGAACATAACCTTTGACAAGTACCATAACTACGCCGAGATTCGCGCGTTCCTGCAGGACTGCGTTCGCGAGCATTCAGACCTTTGCCGGATCGAGTGCATCGGCAAGACGTACCAGGACCGGGAGATCCTCATGATCGAGATAACCAACAGAAAGACGGGCCCCGGATCCGATAAACCCGGCATTTACGCGGATGCCAACACACATGCGGGAGAAGTGACCGGCGCCGAGGTCATCCTGTACACCATAAAGACGCTGTTGGAGGGGTACGGCAAGGACCCCCGCATCACCGAACTGGTGGATACCAGGGTCTTCTACTTCATACCGAGGATCACGGTGGACGGCTCTGAGCACTATCTCACCGTGATCCTCGGTATGAAGTAGAAGACCCTGGCCTGGCCGGAAGATGTTGACGACAAGCCGGGGTTGTATCCCGAGGATGTGGACGGCGACGGCAGAATCCTGCAGATGCGGGTGAAGAACCCCGACGGCGGGTGGAAGGTCTCGAAGAAAGACCCGAGGGTCATGGTCCGTAGGCGCCCCGACGAACTGGGTTCTCCCGACGAGACGTACTACGACGTATTCACGGAGGGGCTTGTGAGGGACTACGACCCTGATGCATCCCTTAAGCCGGCTCCAGGAAAGTACCGTCTGGACTTCAACCGCCAGTACCCGACCAACTGGGCTCTTCCGGTGCGGCAGGCGGGTTCGGGCGACTATCCCTTCGCCGAGCCTGAGATGAAGGCGGTCGGCGACTTCTACCTGGCCCATCCGAATATCGTCAGTACCATGGCCTATCACACCAGCGGCGGAGTGCTGCTCCGGCCCCTTTGTGACAAACCGGACCGGTCGCTGGATTCGAGGGACTTGGCCATCTACCGGGCCCTGGGGGAGATCGGCGAAGAGGTTACCGGGTACCCGCTGAAGTCGGTGTTTGAAGGTTTCACATGGGACCCCGAGAGGCCCGCCGTAGGCAGCGACCTGGAGTGGGCCTATGAAACCCTTGGGATCCTGGCGTTTGAGACCGAACTCTGGGATATGCAGGGGCGTGCCGGAATACCGAAGCGGTCGCTCCAGCAGATGAGGACCCTCACCGAGAAAGACCGTGAAGAGGATGCCCTGAAGCTCCTCAAGTGGAACGACGAGGAGATGGGCGGGAAGCTCTTCCACGGCTGGAAGCCATTCAAGCACCCCCAGTTGGGTGACGTGGAGATAGGTGGGTGGGAGCCCAAGGCCGGGAGGCAGAACCCGCCGGTCTCGCTCCTTGAGGATGAGTGCAAGCGGAACGCGCTGTTCAACCTCACCAGAGCGGCGGTCACGCCCCATCTGGCCATCGAGAAGTTCACCGCCGAAGCCCTGGGTTCCGACGTGTACAAGGTCGAGGCGGTAGTGAAGAACGACGGGTACCTGCCGACCCATGTGACCTACCAGGCTCTAAAAGTCAGGCAGGCCAAACCGGTGAAGGTATCGCTGGAAGGAGGTACGCTCCTCAGCGGGACGGCGGTTCAGGATATCGGCCACCTGGGCGGACGTTCGGGCGGCGGAGATGCGAAGAAAAAGCTGTCGTGGGTCGTGCGGGCAAAGAAGGGCACCAAGTTGACCGTTACAGCCCATACGGCCAGGGCTGGGAAGGCCGAGAAAGAGATAGTCGTGGGCTAGAGAGCGCGCATGAGTGGGCCAAAGTTCGCACGAGGAGGTAGCGGCGTGACCGTAAGCAACATCCCGGATATCGAGTACATCACCGACAGACTGGCGACGCTCCTTAGGATACCGAGTCCCAGCGGCGATACCAAAGAGGCCATAGACTGGCTAAAAGCCGAGTTCGAGGCGCTGGGGTACGCGCCCGCCGTGAACAACAAGGGGGGACTCCTGGTGACTATTCCGGGAGTCAAGGAGGGCAATGAGCGAGGCCTTTCCGCCCACGTTGACACGCTCGGCGCCATGGTCTTCGAGGTGAAGAGCAACGGAAGGCTCAAACTCACTCTTATCGGGGGGTCCCCTTGGCCCAGTCTCGAGGGTGAGCACGTCATAATCAAGGCCAGCAACGGCAAGCGATACACCGGGACGATCCTCATCAACAAGGCGGCTTCCCACGTCTGGGGTCAAGAGACTACTAAGATGGAGCGCAACGCCGACAACATGGAAGTCCGGATAGACGAGAAGGTCAAGAACAAAGAAGACGTCCTGCAACTCGGCATAAGGGTCGGTGACTTCGTGGTGTTCGACCCCAGGACCGAAGTGACGCCTTCCGGGTTCGTGAAGTCCAGGCACCTGGATGACAAGGCTTCGGCAGCAGCTCTCTTGGGGTGCGCCAAGTTTCTCGCCGACCGGAAGCTCAAGCCCGCTTACACTACCCACATCTACATGAGCGTCCATGAAGAGGTCGGGCACGGCGGGTCGTACGGCATCCCCGACACGGTGAAGGAGTTCATCGCGGTGGATATGGGATGCGTCGGAGACGGTCTCCTTGGGTCTGAATACACAGTGTCTATCTGCGCCAAGGACGGCGGCGGGCCCTACGACGTCACGCTCAGGAAAAAACTCGAGAGCATCTGCGAGGCCAGCGACATCCCCTACGTAGTGGATATCTTCCCGTACTACGGTTCCGACGCGGGGGCGCTCTTGAGGGCCGGACACGACGTGCGGTGCGCTTGCGTCGGGACGGGAGTTGACGCTTCCCACTCTCACGAGCGGACCCATAAGGAAGGCCTTCTAGCGACGGCGAGGCTTGTGCTCAATTACATGCTTAGCGAGTAGTCGAGTAACAGGGATAGGGGAGTAACGGAGTAACGGAGTAACGGAGTAACAGAGATAGCAGTGATAGCAGTTGGGGTCCGCGACGCTTGTTGCGGATCCCAACTCTCTGTTTTGATGAGACCCAAGTATTCCGCACGATACTGACCATGGCTTCTGGGGGGCATGGCTTGTCTCGCCCAGCAGAAAATGCCAGACCGGCACCGGCTAACCTACACCTCGTGTCGGACCCCCACTTCGCTTCCGGCATGGAATGGAGGATAGGCTCTGACCAGCCGGCATGCGATGCACCATGGTCCCGCCAGCGACGGCAGAAAATGCCAGACAGCAGCCGGGCCAGCCGACTCACAGTCTCTGCTACAGCCTCTAGTTCTGTGGCTCCTGCTCGGAGATCCTCTTCATATGCTTGTTCAGTTCATCCATCTGGGCTGAGAGTTTCTTCATCTGCTCTTCGGCCAGCTTCATATAGTAGCTGAGCTCCCGCCTGCGTTCGGGTCCCGCTTCCTCGAGGAGAGCCCTGCATTCGCGATAGACATCCAGGGAGTGGTCCATCTCTCTCCAAAGCACCTCCGATTCCTCATTGGCCGCTTCGGATGCGTCCTTGATATATGAGACGTTGGGGAGAGTCACTTCCTGGTACCACGGGGTGTCTTCCGCTTCCTCGAAGTCAACTGAAAGGCAAATCGGAGCGTCTGTGTCCGCCATTGCCCTCACGAGAGTGAAGGTATTGGGCATGGTGATCCCGCGTACTGTCGCTTTGAAAGGTTCGCTGGGCCAGACCCGCTTCTTGCGGAGGTCGATGGTGATGGCGATCTCCGCGTCGGTCGCGTCCCGGATGAAGTGCACCCGGTCGACCTGTCCGACAAGGTAG
>CAZYFG010000101.1:0-7572 GCA_964646835.1 uncultured Eubacteriales bacterium
GCGCCGGAAAGACCACGACCATCCGCATGTTGAGCACCTTGATTGAGCCTACGTCAGGGCACGCCTCTGTGGCTGGCTTTGACGTGACTCGGCAACCTACCGCGGTTCGCGCCAGCATCGGTTGTGTCTTGCCCGGCGAGCGAAACCACTATTGGAAACTGACCGCGCGGGAAAACTTGCGCTTTTTCGCCGCCATGTACGGAGTGATCGTCTCCTTGTCCGACAGGGCCGATGAGCGCGTGGAGAACTACTCCACCGGGATGCGACAGCGGTTGGCGCTGGCGAGGGCGCTGCTCCACAATCCGCCGGTCTTGTTTCTGGATGAACCGACGGGAGGTCTGGACGTCCACTCGGCGCGAGCCCTGAGGAGCCTTGTGAAGCATCTGGCGTCGCTGGGCCATACCGTCCTCCTCACAACTCACAACCTTCAAGAGGCCCAAGACCTGTGCACCCGCGTCGCCATCATTCACAAAGGCAAGCTTGTGGCAGTTGACTCGCCGGACAGCCTGAGAAAACGAAGCAGCGCCGCGGATATCGTCGGAATCCGGTGCCGCCTGCCGGGTTCCGGTGCGCCGTATGAGAACGCAGCCGCCGCAGTCCACGAAGACACCCGGCCCGAGATGTCTCCGGTCGCCCTAATCCGGGAGCTCCTGGAGGACTCAGGGATCAGTGTCGAAGGGGCCGCCAACGCGGGAGATTGGGCGGTTACATGCAAGGGACCACGCGCAGCTTCGTATATCCCCCGGCTCACCGCCGCGCTCTTCGAGCACGGCTGGGAGATGGTGGAATGCGCCGTGAAGCAGCCGAACCTTGAGGACATCTTCGTGGAGATCACGGCTGACGAGGAGGCGACGGCCGATGAGTAGGCACGGCGGACCTAGGTTAGGCGCTCACGTCCGCATGGCGCTGGCGCTAACCCGGAAGAAGCTCCTGCAGGAAGCGGCCTACGGTCTTCAGTTCGCTCACTGGTTTGTCACTCCGTTCCTGGGCATACTGCCCTATATCTACCAGGCGCGGTTTTTCTCAGGCCCCGGAACTCAAGGAGCGGAAGCGTTCAGCCGTTGGGCCGGTACGACCGAGTACATAGCGTTCATCGCCATCGGCGCGTGCCTCTGGGACTGGGTGACGAACCTCCTGTGGGAAGTCGGGTTCTCCTTCAGGGACGAGCAGGAAGAGGGCTCCTTCGAGCAGCTCTGGCTGACGCCGGCACCCCGTTGGCTTCTCGCCTTGGGGAACGCCGCCGCGAACTCCCTGATCAACCTGACCATGGCGCTTTCCGTCCTCTTGCTCGTCCACCTGTTTTTCGGACTGCCCCTCAGCGTGGACTGGCCGCTGCTCCTCACGGTGGCCGCGCTGTCCTGGGTCACCATGTACGGCCTTGGATTCGTCTACGCTGGGCTTGTCATGTTCCTCAGGGACGCGACGCACCTGGTCGATCTGGTCAATCGGGTGGTCATGATCCTCGCGGGGGTCACGTTCCCGCTGTCGGTCCTTCCGGTCTGGTTGAGAGGGATGGCCAGGGTGACGCCCCTATCCTGGGTCTTGACCTCTCTCCGGTCCGTCATGATAAGCGGCAGCACGTGGGGCGATCTCAAGCTTGAGCTGACCGTGCTGTCTGTCATGGCGGTGGGCTTCCCCCTATTTGGCTACTTCGTGTTCAGAGTCTTCGAGACACTCACCAGGAAGAGGGGGGCTCTCAGTGGGTACTGACTTCCGTACTAACTCGGGCACTAACTCCGGAACTAACTCGGGTGCTCACTCGGGTCCTAACCTGGGTTGTAACTCGGGTGCTAACTTGGGTGCTAACTCGCGTACTGCCTTGAAACGGCTCTGGGCCGAGGCTAGAGTCGTAGGGGCCGTCGTCCGGCAGCGGTGGATATCATGGAAGAGCTACCCAGCGGCCTTCTATATGTGGCCGGTGTCGCCCCTGGCTTCACTGGCCGTGGTAATGTTCATGGCCAAGGCGTTCTCAGCCGTCGCTGGGAGGTCGGCTGGGGCGGGTGCAGGGGGCGTCCTAGCGGGCTCGGCCTCCTCCGTTTCGGCTGCTGCTCAAACGATTGCCTCCGGCGGGGCGGTCACAGGCGACGCCTCTGACTTCCGTTCGTTCCTTCTCGTATCGACGGTTCTGTGGACCTACATTGAGGGTCAGCTCGGCTTGGGGTTCAGCATTGAGTCCGAGATGAGGCGCGGGACGGCAGAAGCGGTCCTCATCACGCCGGCATCCCGGTGGGCGTTCCTCACCGGGAACGCTCTCTACCAGTTCATTCGCTCAGCCATGAACGCGGTCGCCACAGTCATCTTCGGGATCGTGTGCTTCGGGGTGTCGGGCTTCCTCGGACCGAACGGGTTGCGCACCCTGGCCATCTTTGCCCTCGACCTTCTGGTGGTGTACGGCTACGGGCTTGTGCTCGCGGGAGCGCTTGTGGTTTTCAGATCGGCGTTCTTCAGTTACACATGGGACTGCGTGCTGCCCCTCCTGGCGGGGAGCACATTCTCGGTGTCGGTGCTTCCACCCGTCTTGCGAAAGGTCAGTCTGGCAATCCCGCTAACACATGGGCTGGACCTCCTCAGGTGGTCAGTTTCAGGGTATCCGACGGTGCTCCCGCCCAGGACGGAGGCTTGGGTCTTGGGCATGTCGGCCATCGTCTTCCCCGTTTTCGGCTATGCGGTCTTCTCGGTCCTTGAGCGCGTGGCGCGACAACGGGGGACCCTCGGTCAGTTCTGACCGGCGGCTGGGGTGAATACGCGGGCGGACCCCCAAAGATAACTAAAGAGAAGGGGGAACGCATGATGCCTGATGGGGATACCGGCCGGCCTCCGGAACAAAGGGGCTCGAATGATGGCCGTGGTCGAGAGAACAAGCGCGGTTTTGAGGCTGCGCACATTGATACCGGAAACCAGGGAGTTCCGAGCACCGTGAGAGGGGCCAAAGGGCTCAGCCCGGACCTGGTGGATGATCAACTCAAGGAACAACTGAGGAACGTCCTTGATTCCGACCCAAACCTGGGGGCCTATGCCTTGCGGGCCGACGTCGTGGAGCGTGAGGCTCAGATCCAGGGGATTGTCGACACCCTCGCCGAAAAGCGGCGCGCCGAAGAGCTGGCCCGCAGCATCCCGGGCATAACGAAGGTAGACGCGGCCATTGCCGTCAGCACGGACGGCCCGGTTACGGACAAAGGGGTCGAATTCGAAGTCTCGGAGGAACTTGAGGCTCACCCCAAGGTAAACACGGAGAACATCGGCGTCAAGGTGGAGAAGGGTGTCGTCACCCTCGTCGGGAACACTGACGACCCTCGGGAAGTCGACGCAGCCAAAGAGGCAGCGTCAAGGGCCAGGGGAGTCACGGATGTCCTGAGCCAGGTGAAGGTCCGCGGCAAGGGTGTGAGCGCCGACCGGGAAAAGAACCCCCGGCACTAGTTTCGCCGACCTGCAAAACGGGTTTCACCAAAGTGACGGGCTGCGGGACGACGGAGCCCAGGGCTCCGGTCACATGGAAACGGAAAAGCCGGTCTGGACTCCCAGGCCGGCTTCCATGTCCGATATCCGTTCAACGCTTCCTATGCGCTGCGAGAGTTCCTACTGCCTAGTACCTTCTCCTGTCGCCCCGGGGGCCGCCGAACGGCCGCTGCTCTCGCTCGCGGGCCTCGTTCACCGTGAGGTTCCGTCCATACCAGTTCATGCCGTTCATCGAGTCGATGACTTTCTGGGCATCCGCTTCGTCGACTTCGACGAAGCCAAATCCGCGGGACCTACCCGTCTCACGATCGGTGACGACCCGCGCCGAGATCACCTTGCCGTACTGCGCGACCGCGTTGGTCAAATCCGCATCAGTCACGTCCCAGCTGAGGTTCCCGAAATACAGTCTCTTGGTCACTCTACCACTATCCTTTCTTTACCGGCCGGTTATCCTAGGTTCGTCCCCCGGTTCGCGTTCGCGGATCAAATAACCAAGAGCGTTTCCCCTAAACTCAGCCTTGGTAGTATTATACCTCCTTCTGGCAAAGGATGCCCGCATTTTCACGAATTTCCTTCTCATTTGAACATATTGCGCGCCCGACACCAGTTGTGCCATACTCAATTCGTTCTCACGAGAACGTTCTCTTGGGGACGTTTGTTTCCCGCAACAACAATCCTCAAGCCATTGGACGCTTTGGGAGGGGGAAGCCATGACAACGAGCCAGTCTGAGAGACATTGCGAACTCCCGGGAACGGACCGTGCCGAACGGCTCCTCACTCTGTTGAAGGATGTGAACAAAGCTCTTCATGACCTGGCCCGAACGGCGTGGCATGAACACGGGTTGGCAAGGCCTGCCGCAATCGTGATGCGAGAGGTCGATCACCATCCGGGCGCTTCCGTGAGCGGGCTCTCCCGCATTACGGGCCTCGCCAAGTCCAACGTTTCCAAGGCGGTCGATGCGCTAGCCGAGATGGGGTTTGTCGACAAGCGGTCCGACCCCCGGGACCAGCGATTGATCCGCCTCTATGCCACCGACGAGGCGAAGGCCCATTTTCGTAAGGCGCTGAATGAGGTGCTTAAGAGCGTCTCGGCGGCCGTCTCGGAACTGCCCGACGACCAACTGGATTCGATCGTTGCATCCCTGGAGGCGCTGAAACAGGCAGTACAAGATGGTTCTGGGAAGTAACAAGGCTTAGTTCTCGAAGAAAACCGTCGGTTTCTCGATCAAGGGGAGATGGTGATCGGTGCGTCGATTGTTCAGTTACCTCGGTCCATATTCGGCCCGCATCGCGGTATGCTTGGCTCTGGTTCTACTTCAGTCCCTTTCGGAGCTGTCGCTACCGACACTCATGGCGAATATCGTCGACGTGGGGATTCCCGCAGGCGATACCCGGTATATCCTGCTTACCGGCGGTCGGATGCTTCTGGTCGCTTTCATTGGGATGGCCTGCGCCATTGGGGCGGGATACCTGTCCTCGAGGACCTCCACGGGCTTCGGACGGGACCTTCGTGAAAAGGTCTTCTCGCGCGTGGAGCGCTTCTCCCTGCGCGAGTTTGATAAGCTTGGCACCGCGTCGCTCATAACCCGAACCACCAACGACATAACCCAGGTCCAGATGGTCGTCCTGATGACTCTCAGGATGGTCGTGAGCGCCCCTATCATGGCTATCGGCGGGGTCATAATGGCCGTGTCCATGGACCGCGACCTGTCCCTTACGCTCATATGGGCCCTCCCCTTCCTCGCCCTCTTTATGACCTGGGGAATACGCACGGGAATGCCCCTCTTCAGGGCCATCCAGGCCAAAATCGACAGGCTCAACCTGGTCCTGCGCGAGAACCTAACCGGTATCCGGGTCGTGCGGGCCTTCAACCGTGAGGAGCACGAGGCGGAGCGGTTTGACGCAGCCAACAAGGACTTGGTTGAAACCCATCTCAGAGTGAGCCGGATCATGGCGTCAATGATGCCTCTCATCATGTTGACCATCAACTTCACGATGATCGGCCTCATATGGATAGGAAGCCACAGAGTCGAAGCCGGCAACCTCGAAGTGGGCGGGCTCATGGCCTTCGTCCAGTACGCCATGAGGATACTGTTCTCCCTGCTCAACATCTCATTCATGTTTGTCATGTTCCCGCGGGCAGCCGCGTCTGCCGACAGGGTCGTCGAGGTCTTGGACAGCGTGCCTGAGATAGTCGATCCAGACGCCACGGGCACTCCGCCTGCTCGAGGCCGCGTCGAATTCAGGGATGTCACCTTCAGCTATCCGGGAGCCGAAGAACCTGCTTTGAGGAACATCACCTTCACGGCCGAGCCGGGCGAAGTCACGGCAATCATCGGCGGCACGGGCTCGGGCAAGTCCACGCTCGTGAACCTTATCCCCCGCTTCTACGACGTGGATAGCGGTGCCATCCTGGTGGACGGGACCGACATCCGCAACATGAAGCAAGAAGACCTCCGGAGCCTTATCGGCCTGGTCCCCCAGAAGGCCGTGCTGTTCAGCGGGACAATCGCCGACAACATCCGCTACGGCAAGGAAGACGCGACTCTTGACGAAATCGTCCACGCTTGCCGGATCGCCCAAGCCGAGGACTTCGTAACCGAGATGCCTGACGCGTACGAGTCCGCGGTGGCCCAAGGAGGCACCAACTTCTCCGGAGGACAAAAGCAACGCCTCTCCATCGCGAGAGCCATTGTGAGGAAGCCGGCCATCTACATCTTCGACGACAGCTTCAGTGCCCTGGACTTCAGGACCGATGCCAGGCTGAGGACGGCTCTGAGGAAAGAAATCCAAGGCTCCACCGTCATCATTGTGGCCCAGCGAGTGAGCACCATTATGGACGCAGACCGCATCCTGGTCCTCGACGGAGGGCGCGTAGTGGGGAACGGGACTCACAGGGAGCTCCTTAAGACCAACCCCGTGTACAGGGAGATCGTCCTGTCGCAGATGTCGGAGGAGGAGATAGCATGAGCGCCACTCGTGGAGAGGGCTCTTCCCGGAACATGGCACAAGGCCGTTCGCGATCGTCAGAACCCCGTCGCGGTCCAGGAGGCCACGGATTCGGCCCGGCTTTCGCCCGTCCCGCGGAAAAGGCACGGGACTTCCGGGGCACCTTGAGGCGCCTCATAGCCTACCTGGGGCCACAGAAGTGGATGCTCGTGCTGGCCACGACATTCGCCATCCTCAGCACCCTGTTCAACGCCTTTACGCCGAGAGTGATGGGGCGGGCCACCACCGAGGTGTACGGCGGCGTGATGCGCAAGATCTCGGGCGCTCCGTCCCCTTGGGTCGACTTCGCGGCTGTTGGACGCATCTTGATCACATTGGCGGGGCTGTACATCCTAAGCTCCCTTTTCGTGTTCATCCAGCAAGTCACAATGGCGAGAGTGGCCCAGAAAACGGTGTACGACATGCGGAAGAGGGTCCAGGCCAAGCTGGCCCGGCTTCCCCTCAAGTACTTCGACTCGAGGACCCACGGCGAGATCCTGAGCAGGGTCACAAACGACGTGGACACGGTGAGCTCAACGCTTCAGGAGAGTCTGTCAAGAGCCATGGCCTCGCTGATTTCATTCGTAAGCGTGCTGGCCATGATGGTCTCCATAAGTCCCGTCATGACCATCATCACCCTCGCCACGATGCCCCTTTCAGTCGTGATAACGCGGCAGATAACCAAACGCTCGCAGCGCTACTTCGCCGGACAGCAGAAGGCTCTCGGTCAGCTCAACGGACACGTCGAAGAGATGTACACGGGCCACCGAATAATCAAGGCTTTTGGGCGTGAACGGGCGTCCATCGAGAAGTTCAAGGAGATCAACGAAGAACTGACGAGTTACGGGTGGCGGGCCCAGTTCGTCTCGGGCATCATGATGCCTCTCATGGCGCTGGTCAACAACTTGGGATACGTCGGAGTATGCGTCGTGGGAGGTGTCTTCGTCACCCGGAGGGTCTTGCAGATCGGTGATGTCCAAGCGTTCATGACGTACTCGCGGCAGTTCACACAGCCCATCGTGCAGGTCGCGAGTATCGCGAATATCATCCAGTCGACGGTGGCGGCTGCCGAACGGGTCTTCGAGGTGCTCGACGAAGAGGAGGAACAGCCCGATCCGGAAGATGCCG
>CAZYFG010000102.1:0-7568 GCA_964646835.1 uncultured Eubacteriales bacterium
CTGCCATCCCGCTGAGTCTAGAGTCACCAGAACCACCAGAACCACCAGAACCACCAGAACCACCAAAATCACCAAAATCACCAAAATCACCAGATCACTCGTCCCACATTCTGTCAACCATTCGGCTGCCTGATCCGGCAAAAAATGATACCTCAGCGAGAGGCAATAGGCATCTCATGTACTAGCTGCAGCGGCTATCTTCCATAAACTGTAAGATTCGGTGGCGGCATCTAGCCTTCGCTGCGATGTTGACAGCCGTCAACTGACCAAGGATGTACAATCCAAGGATGTACAATCCAAGGATGTACACCGCACCCAAAATTCGGCGCCCTATGCCCGAATCAGATTGTGAAACGGCGGAGCATATCCCGCAAGCCCGAAATGGTGGTCATACTTTAGTCTGGCGTCTGAACCGGTACGTCCCCTTGAGACAAAACCGCAGTTAGAGTATAATTTCATGTACGCTCCGAGTGGGCGCGGTATTCTAGTGGGCTGACCCATTTCAAAGGCGGGGCTAAAAATCCGTCGCGGGTCATACCGGTTCGCCCTGGAGAGCCGCCGGTTGCGCCCAGCTTCCGGCCTCTTTAGGGAGAAGGAAATCAGGGAAACCTACAACGGCATGTAGGCGTATCCCCTGGTTTCGGCGGGACGAACGTCCCAACGGTTGCATCCTGAAGCAGGGAATGACCTGTCTTGAGTGGCCGGGTAGGAAGGTTCCTCCTGAAAACCCGTTAGCTGCAACAAAGACTAGGGATGGGAGCCCTTGAGGAAAACTCCTAGACTGTCTCACTGGGGCGCTTGTGGGGTTACGGTGTGAACTAAGTGGTGATCCAGCTCTGCTTGCGGCGACGCGGCAGGCCGGCCCTAAAGGGGAACCGCCAGGGGCGCAAGCCCCGGTCGGCCGGTGGGAAAGCCTGCTGGACCTCAAGTCACAAGATTAACTACAAGCGCTGCCCCTCGGAGGCGATAGAGAGCCGGCATGAGTAGAAAGAAGAGAGGGCAAGGTTTCCGTACCGGCATCTTAGCTTTCGCGCTCAGCGCTTTCTTATTGAGTTTCTTCATAAACATGACGTTTGAGCGCCTATCACAGGCTATCCCTGCGTACTTCGGGGTGCCTCTTTTTCTTTTGGTGGTATTCCTGGGGATAGCCGGTGATGCCGTGGGGCTGGCCGCGACCCGGGCAAAGGAGCAGTCCCTCCTCTCAATGGCTTCCCGGAAGGTCCCGGGCGCCCGTGAGGGCGTATGGTTCGTGCGGAACGCACCCAGGGTATCCTCCGTCTTTAGCGATCTGGCAGGGGACGTAGCGGCCACCATTGCCGGGGCACTGGCAGTTGCGCTCATGTTCAGAGTCCGGCAGTACATACCTTACGTGGATTGGACTGTGGCAACCAGCGCCGCCGTAGGAGTGGCTTCCATGCTGAGTGTTGGGGGGAAGGCACTTTTCAAGCCTGTCACTTTGAAGTACGCTGAGAACATAGTCCTCATCCTCGGCAGAATCCGGCACAGAATCACACGGGAGAGGAAAGGGTAGATGTCAGGATTCTTCGATATCAAGTCACCCGGGGACCTTAGGGGTCTATCACCGAAAGAACTGCGTGCCTTGGCGACGGACATCCGGGGTCGAATCATCGAGACCGTTTCCCGTAACGGAGGCCACCTGGCCTCTTCCCTCGGGGTGGTGGAACTGACGTTAGCGCTCCACACCGTATTCGATACTCCCAAGGACAAGATCGTCTGGGACGTTGGCCACCAGTCATACGCCCACAAACTGGTCACCGGCCGCGCGGATCGCTTCGACTCGTTGCGACGTCTAGGGGGACTTTCGGGCTATCCCAAGCGTTCGGAGAGCCCCTATGACGTGTACGACACGGGCCATGCTTCCGGCTCCATCTCGTACGCCTTGGGCCTTGCCAAGGCTCGCGACCTGAAAGGCGAGGATTACCACGTCGTCGCCGTGATCGGTGACGGGTCCCTAACGTCCGGCGTGGCGTTCGAGGGGCTGAACAACGCAGGGGGCTTGGGCAGCAGGCTCATAGTTGTGGTCAACGACAATTCCATGTCCATCTCCGAAAGCGTCGGGGGATTGTCGTTCTACTTGACCGCCCTCCGGATGGCCCCCATCTACAGGTCGACCAAGGAACGTCTGGAGAAAGTGCTTGACAGGATGCCGAGCCTCGGGCCGGCTGCCATTCAGATGCTCCGGAGGTTGAAGGGCGGCATCAAGCACCTCTTGTTTCCCGAGGCCTGGTTCGAGTCCTTGGGATTCAGCTACTACGGCCCCATCGACGGACACGACATAGAGGCCATGCAGCGTGTATTCGAGGATGCCAAGGCCCTCAAAGGGCCTGTCATAGTCCATGTCGTCACCAAGAAGGGAAAGGGCTACGGGCCTTCAGAGAAAGACCCTGAGAAATACCACGGGCCCGGTCCTTTCGACCCGGTGACGGGAGAGATATTCAAGAAGAATGGCCCGAGCGCTTGGAACAAGGTCTTCGGCGAGGCCATGTGCGCCTTCGCCAAAGAAAACCCCAGGCTCATAGCCATCACCGCAGCCATGTCGGACGGCACGGGACTGGGCGAGTTCAAGGAAATTTACCCCGACCGCTTCTTCGACGTAGGGATTGCCGAGAGCCACGCCGTGACCTACGCCGCAGGACTGGCTCAAGGGGGAATGCTGCCCGTCGTGGCCATCTACTCGACTTTCCTCCAGAGGTCCTATGACCAGATCGTCCAGGACGTCTCGCAGCAGGGGCTCAAGGTGGTGTTTGCCATTGATAGAGCAGGACTTGTTGGAGAAGATGGAGAAACCCACCACGGCGAGTTCGATCTGAGCTATCTCCGGACGGTTCCCGGTATGGTGGTAATGGCTCCCAAAGACGAACGGGAATTGGTCAACATGCTGCACACGGCTCTCGAGATCCCCGAGTCGTGCGCAGTGAGGTACCCGAGGGGAGCGGCCTGCGGAGTGCCCTACCGGGAAACGCTGGAGAGTCCCGAGTTACTGGACACGGGCAAAGCAGAGGTCCTGTCGACAGGAAGCGATGCCGCCATTCTGGCTGTGGGGAGCACCGTCTACCCAGCGCTTAAGGCAAGCGAGATCTTGTCAGCCGAAGGGATCTCGTGCGGTGTAGTGAACGCGCGGTTCGTGAAGCCGTTTGACCAAGAGGTGGTCGCGCGACTCACGAAGACCGTCCCCCTTCTGGTTGTGGAAGAGAACGTGGCTGCGGGCGGGTTGGGCGAAGCCGTACGGAGCTTCGCTGCCGGCGTTTCGGGACACCGCGAGGTTGCGACGCTTTCCCTTCCGGATGCCTTCGTTCAGCACGGCTCCCAATCGGAGCTCAGGAAGCTCGCCGGGCTGGACGCCGAGTCAATCGCCGGAGGGGTCCGGTGCCTTTTGAAGGAGACCTATGACAGATAAGACAGAGACTATGATAGGTGTTTTCCCCAACCTCTCCAAAGAGGGCAGCCTGGAGCTGTCCGGGCGGATCCTGGATTGGCTGGAGAGCGAGGGTTATCGCGGCTGCGTACCTTCTTGCCTATCGGCGGTTGTCGGGCGCCCCGGACACGACTTGCCCCTTCACCTTTGGCCGGAACGGGTGCGTTTTGCCATCGTGCTTGGAGGCGACGGAACGCTCTTGGCGGCCGGGCGAGGACTGGGGTCCAGGGGAATCCCTCTCCTGGGAGTCAACCTGGGCCATTTTGGTTTCCTCACCGAGCTGGAATCAGAAGACCTGTTCTCGGCCCTTCCTTCCTTCCTATCCGGCCGGTACAAGGAGGACAAGAGGATCTTCCTCCGGGCATCGGTCGTAAGGCTCGGCGAGGTCGTCCAAACGGGGCTCGCCATGAATGAGGCGTGCATACTCAAGGGGCCCTACGGAAGGATGACCGTCGCGACCTTGAGGGTGGCCGGAAGCGTTGTGGACACCTATTCGGCAGACGGTGTCATCATCGCCACTCCCACAGGGTCAACTGCGTATTCGCTATCTGCGGGCGGACCTCTCATGGAACCGTCAATCGAAGCCCTGCTGGTCACCCCGGTTTGCGCGCACACGCTTTACTCGCGGTCGATTGTGCTCCCGGCCCAAGAGCCGTGCGAGATCGAGGTTGTGGAGCCGAGCCAGTCGACGTCGCTTTCCGTTGACGGCCAGGAGTTTTTCGCTCTGGAGAGGGGCGACATCGTGAGAGTCGCGGTGGCGGGGCCCAAAGTTACGCTTCTAAGACGCGAGAACTGGTCTTTCTACAACGTGCTCCGCCGGAAGATGAAGGAAGGTGCCGACCGACTCCCACGGTAGATAAGCCGGGAGGGATTTCCATTGAAGGCCAAGAGGCAGATGAGGATCATCGAACTGGTGTCGCAGAACCTGATCACCAGCCAAGAAGCCTTGTGCGAAGCGCTGGCCCGCGAAGGCATCAACGTCACTCAGGCAACGGTTTCCCGGGACATCAAGGAACTTAACCTCGTGAGGGTTCCGTCGGGAGACGGGCGGTACAAGTACGCCCTCATGCCGGGAGACCCTTCTTCCGTGTACCGGGAGCGGTTCCGGAGGCTTTTCTCCGACTGCTGCCTAGACATGGACCGCTCTCTCAACATCATCCTGGTGAAGACCATTGAAGCAACGGCAGCAGCAGTCGGACAAGCGATCGACGCTCTAAACCTCCCGGGCATTCTGGGGTGCGTTGCCGGAGATGACGCGGTTTTGGTGGTTGTGCGCGAGGGCGTGTCGTCAGAGGAGGTCCTTGATACCCTGAAAAAGATAGCCGGGCTGTGATAGGACATGCTGTCATATCTCAGGATCCGCAATTTCGGATTGTTCAAGGACGTGGAGTTGGAGCTCGGCCCCGGCCTCACTGTGTTCACGGGAGAAACGGGAGCCGGCAAGTCCATGCTTGTGGACGCCGTAATGGCCTGCCTTGGGCAGCGCACTCCCAGAGACCTTCTGAGGACGGGCGAGGAGCGGGCAGTCATCGAACTGGCGGCTTCATTGCCCAATGACCCGGATGGCCCGGAAGATCCGCTGGAACCTTTCCTCGAGGGCTCACGAGAGGTAATTCTCCAGAAAGATATCCTGCCGGACAGGTCTTACCTCCGTCTGAACGGACGGTTGGCCACTTCTTCCATTGCCCAGGAAGTGGGTGGGCGTTTGGTCGATATCCACGGGCAGCAGGAGCACCATTCGCTCCTAAAGCCTCAGAATTACCTGGGCATACTGGACGGCTTGAGCCGCTCTACAATTGAGCCCGGCAGGCGGGATTTTGAGCTCATGTACAGGGAGCGCCAGGACATCCACGCCCGGATGGCGGACTTGGGAAAAGGCGGCAAGGAAAGACAGAGGGAAATCGACCTCCTCTCCTACCAAGTCCGGGAAATTGATGAGGCAAAGCTGCGTCCCGGAGAAGAGGACGAGCTCCGCCGGGAGTTCTCGGTATTGTCGTCCCAAGAGAGACTCATGGAGCTGGCCGAGCGGTGCTACTCGGCCCTTTACGACGGCCGCGGCCAGCGCGGGGCGGCATACGAGCTTATCGACGAGGCTTTGGAATGTCTTCGCAAAGTGAGTTCTATTGACAGCTCGGCGTCGGCGGCCCTCAACTCTCTCCAGGAGACGTTCTTTGCCTTGGAAGCGGCCCTGGACTTCCTCCGGGAGTACAGGAAAGGCCTAACTCTGGACCCGGGCCGCCTCAAGGCGGTCTCAGATAGGCTGGACCTCATCCAGAGGCTGAAGTCCAAGTACGGTGACTCACTGGATGCCGTGCTCGACTACGCGAAGAAAGCGAGAGAGCGTTTGGAGGAGCTTTACCGCTCGGAAGAGATCCTTCTTGAGCTAAAGGACAAGCTGGACCGTATCGAGACGAAGATGCGGCAAGCGGGAGCGTCCCTGTCGGCTGAGAGGCGAGAGACGGCGTCCAGGATGTCGGACAGCGTGACTTCCTCGCTGCAACAGTTGGGTATGCCGGGAGCGACTTTCCTAGCTCAAGTGGAATCCGGCGACGAGCCCTTCCCTTGGGGATATGACAGAGTTCACTTCCTCTTCACGGCCAACACGGGAGAAGCGCCATTGCCCGTGCACAAGGTAGCCTCCGGGGGCGAACTCTCAAGGCTCATGCTGGCCATTAAGTCCTTCTTGGAGAGCTCTGACCCGGTGCCGACCCTCATCTTCGATGAGATCGATGCCGGAATCGGCGGGAAAGCCGGACAAGCCGTGGGTGAAAGCCTCCGGAGACTCGGACGGACCCACCAAGTCTTGTGCGTGACCCACTTGGCCTCCATTGCCGCCCTTGCCGACAACCACTACCTTGTATCCAAGGAAGAGGAAGAAGGCCGGACTCACGCTACGGTCCGGCTTCTTAACGGCGAAGAGCGGGTACCGGAAGTTGCCAGGATGCTGAGCGGCACAGAAGATGCGGTCTCTTTGGACCACGCGCGGGAGCTTTTGCGCGGCCGTACCACCTAAGACACCTCCTAGGACACCTCAACGGACGACCTTTGACCCGGAGCCTTCTTCTGCCACGCTAATAAATCTCCTTTGCCCGGCTAACCTTAATATCTGTCAGCTTCTGAGCAAAGGAGAGATGACTCCCGGTGACCGGACAGAGAGGCCGTATGATGCTGGGAGTCATCCTGAGCCTATTGGTGCTTCTTGTCTGCATGTCGGGCTCCTTCCGGTTCGCCTTCTCCTTCCCTGCCGAAATGACCCTCCTGAAGGGGCAGGACTTCGTGATAGACACCGGTTCACCCGTGGTATCGGTGAGCCGCCCCGACGCGCCCATCTCCGATCTCCTTCCGTGGAGCGGGACTTCCACGCGCCTTTCTCTGGATACGGGGGAGACGGGGTACACATCTATCGAGTTCCGCCTATTCGGCCTCATTCCCATACGGCGGGTTTCCTTGAGCGTTCAGGAGCCTGTCATGGTGGTCCCGGGCGGGCACTCCATAGGCGTGGTACTCCGGAGCAGCGGACTGGTGATTACTGGGCTTTCGCCGGTTGAGACGGTGGACGGAAGGCAAGTGTGGCCCGCCAGGAACGCCAATCTGGAAGCGGGCGACGTCATTATCTCGGTAGGGGACGGAAAGGTAAGCACGAAGGAAGAGTTCGCGCTGCTTGTTGACCGGGCCGGGAGGGACGGCGAGTGGGTGGACCTCCTTGTCGAAAAGCGAGACGGCTCGGTCGTCCGCAGGACCTTGATGCCGGTCCGGCACCGCAACGGCGGCTTCCAGTTGGGACTCCTCGTCAAAGACGCATTGGCCGGAGTTGGCACGCTCACTTTCTACGATGCCGAAACGGGGCTCTACACTGCCCTGGGTCACATGATCTCCGAAGGCGATTCGAGAAGGCCGGTGTCCATGGACGAGGGTCATATTGTACGCGCCACGGTGACGGGAGTTCATCCGTCCAGACGGGGCCTCCCCGGGGAAGTCCTCGGCACTTTCATGGAGGGTCAGGATGTCTTGGGGACGATCCTTCAGAACGGAGAATGCGGCATTTCGGGCATCTTGTCCCGGCCACTCCAGAACGACCACTACCCCGAACCGATCCCCTTGGGTCTCCAGGGGAGGGTCCGGAAGGGCGAGG
>CAZYFG010000103.1:0-3257 GCA_964646835.1 uncultured Eubacteriales bacterium
GTCCGGGGGCGCCATCGTCCTCAGCATGGTCGCCGTTCCCTTCGCCAACTCTCACTCCCAGTCCATCTGGCAGACCGTGACCCCTCGTGAGATGCAGGGACGTGTTTTCGCCGTTCGAAGGGTAGCCGCCCAGTTTACCGCACCACTGGGGACCGCAGTCTCGGGCGCGCTGGGAGCTGTCGGTCCGGGTCTTGCCGTGGCGGCAACTGGGGTCATCGCAACGGCGATCTCCCTTCTTCAGTTTCTGAACCGCAAGGTGACGATGGTGGAGGAAGATCGGCGCGCACCGGTTCCGGAGGAGACCGCTTGTTGAGGATGTACCCTGGACTTTTGGCGCGGAAGAGGATTTCGGCGACGTGAGGTGCAAAAGTGTCCTACGAGAGGGGGTATCGTGATGCCGACATCGGCGCCACAGGAAGCAGCCAGATACGTGTCTCACACGAGGATCACCGATCCCGGCAGGATGTCCGCACTCTATACGGATCTTCCCGAAGACATCGAGGGTCTTGTCCAGGTTATCCAGGGCCTTTTTCTTCATATCCACTGGGCCCAGAGGTACGGTGTGACTCCGTCGGAAGCGCAGAAAAGACACGTTCAAACCAGAATGGTTTCGCGCATCCTTGAGACCATTACGGAGCTGGACGACTCGCCGCTTACGACCCCTAGGCCGTTTGAGAAGCGATTCTACGGAAACTGCCGCGATTATTCGGTTTTCCTTTGTTCGATCCTGCGCGGCAAGGGTGTGCCCGCACGGGCTAGATGCGGGTTTGGGACCTACTTCAGGCCGGACCACTATGAAGATCACTGGGTGTGCGAGTATTGGAACGGGGAGCGCTGGGTGGTTGTGGACGCTCAGTTGGATGAACTGCAGCGCGGTCGCTTGAAGATAGACTGGAACACCTTGGACTTGCCCAAAGGACGTTTCGTCAATGCTTCGGAAGGCTGGCTGAGATGTCGTGAGGGCGGGGAAGACCCGGACAAGTTCGGCATTTTCGACATGCACGGTCTGTGGTTTATAGAGGGCAATCTCCTGCGTGAACTGGCGGCATGCAATGATGCGGAGATGCTCCCGTGGGACGCATGGGGGCTCATGACGGAAGAGGTTGGTGACGGCGCGGATACGAATGAGCGGAAGCTCCTCTTGGCCGAACGATATGCCTTGCTTGACAAGGTGGCCCGGGCCCTCATCGAGGGCGACGAGGAGAAAATCACGAGCCTTTACCGGAATGAACCTGGCCTGTCTGTGCCGAAAGAGATGATCGTGGCCGGACTGTGAGATCGCGCCGGATAGCCGCCTGAAAGGCGAGAGGCACGTGGTTCGTCTTCTACATGAAAGTCTTGCTTGAAAGGGTGTTCGACGGTGGAGTACGGTGGCGTGCCGCGGAGCTCAGATTACGATAGGAAGATCCTTTCCCTGAGGGAGCAGGCAAGAGTGACTGACGGCTGGCTCCGGCAGAGGTTGGAGACGGTGCTTCCGTCCGTCATGGCCAGAGAAGGGTTCGACATGTGGATTGTCATTTGCAGGGAGTACAACGAGGACCCCGTGCTCCTCACCCTCTTGCCTGCGACGGCCATGTCTGCTAGGCGCAGGACCATGCTGGTTTTCAGCCGCTCTGAATCGGGCGCTGTGGACCGCCTGATGCTCTCCCGCTCCGGAGGCGGGCGGGGTGGTCTGTACCAGGGGGTCTGGGACCCGGACAGGGAAGACCAATGGGAAGCTCTGGCCAGGGTCGTCCGTGAGCGCGACCCAAAGAGCATCGGCATTAACACTTCGGACACGTTCGCGTTCGGCGACGGCGTGAGCCATACCGAGTACGGGCTACTTGGGGAAGCCCTAGGCCAGAAGTACATGTCTAGGGCGAGAGGGGCTGAAAGGTTGGCGGTGGGCTGGCTTGAGGAACGAACTGAAGCCGAGCTGACTGCCTATCCGGGTATTGTCCAGATTGCCCACGGGATCGTTGAGGAAGCTTTTTCGAGCCGGGTCGTCCATCCAGGGATCACGACGGCCAATGATATCGGCTGGTGGATGCGCCAGCGCATGGCCGACATGGGCCTCAGGGCCTGGTTCCATTCCAATGTGACAGTCCAGCGGCGGGGCGAGCCGAACGTGAAGGCTGATGACCCCATACTTCCGGGCGACGTCCTCCACTGCGACATGGGGTTCATCTATCTGGGGTTGGCCACTGACGTGCAGCAGCTTGCGTACGTCCTAAGGCAGGGAGAGACTGACGCGCCTTTCGGTCTCAGATCCGTACTGGCGGCAGGAAACCGTCTTCAGGACATCCATGCGGGTGAGTTCGTGGCGGGAAGGACCGGCAACGAGATACTCGCAGCCACACTCGAGAAGGCCGTGGCCGAGGGCTTGACACCCTGCGTCTATTCCCACCCGCTGGGGTTCCACGGTCACGGTGCGGGGCCTACCATTGGCCTTTACGACCACCAGGAGGGAGTCCCCGGGAGAGGGGATTATGAGCTCCGCGAAAACACGTGCTATGCCATGGAACTGAACGTGAAAGCCCCCGTCGCCGAGTGGGGCGGCCAGGTCGTTACCGCCGCTCTGGAGGAGGACATAGCGTTCACAGGAGGAAAGGTTCATTTCTTGGACGGAAGGCAAATGGCGTTCCATCTTATACGGTAGGAAACGTGGCACCAAACAAAACACACGTCGAGGGAGAGTAGGGGCGGGACTATGCGAAGAAGAAAGCTTGGCAACACGGGCATTGAAGTGACGGAACTGTGCTTTGGAGTACTGCCAATGGGGCCTAACCAGTGCGGGCTGTCTCCGGATGCAGGCGGTCGCCTTATCAAGATGGCGGTGGAGCGGGGCGTCAATTTCCTGGATACTGCCCAGTCGTACCGGACATATCCTCACATAAAGACCGCATTGGACAGTCTCCCGGATAGGGGCCGGGATGTCGTAATCTCCACTAAGTCCGCGGCCAAGACCTACGAAGACATGGCCAAAGCGGTTGAGGAGGCCAGGGCCGCCCTGGACAGGGACGTCATCGACATATTCCTTCTTCATGCCGCAAGGGTGGACAGTTCCGTCTTCATTGAGCGAAAAGGAGCCTACGAATGCCTCTTGGACCTGAAGTCTAGGGGAGCCGTGAGGGCCGTGGGCATATCCACCCACTCGGTGGACGTGGTTCGAAAAGCCCCGAACGTTGACGGGTTGGATATCGTGTTTCCCATAATCAACGTACGCGGCATGGGCATCCTGCACGGGACCAGAGACGAGATGGCACAGGCCATCAAGG
>CAZYFG010000103.1:3267-6821 GCA_964646835.1 uncultured Eubacteriales bacterium
TCGGACATCGAGGGGGCCTTCTCATACGTGAGGGGTTTGGACGGGATCTCCGCCGTGGCCGTCGGGATGGTGAACGAAGAAGAGGTGGAGATGAACCTCGCCATTTTCAACGGCGAGCCGGTGCCTGAATCCTTGAGGACGCGCGCCGTGAGCACCAAGAAACTCATTATCCAAGCGTTCTGCATTGGCTGCGGGAAATGCGTGGAGACCTGCCCCAACATGGCGATGGCAGTGGTGGACGGAAAGGCCCGGAACGACAAGTCCAAGTGCATCCTCTGCGGGTATTGTGCGCCCGTCTGCCCCCAGTTCGCGATCCGGCTGGTTTGACGCAGAAAGACTTCTATGGGAAAGGCCCTGTTATAGTAGAATTAGTAGAACACCCAGTAGAAGTCGACGACCGCACCGGAGGATAGAGAAATGTGGCGCCTTAAGGGCGTGGTGACACGCCTCAAAGCGGATCTTGGCGTGTCTACTCTCGAGCACCCGCGTAAACATATACCACGGGATCTGTGCCATCCTAGCCCTAAACATGGCGGCGCCGTTCATCGGCATTTTCGCCGTCAAACTGGGGGCATCGGAGTATCAGGTAGGCCTCCTTTCCTCTGGGCCCGCTTTGGTGAGTCTCCTGTCGATGATCCCCGGCGGGAGGTTCATGGACAAGAGGGCCCACAAGAAGAAGCCCATCGCAGTCTTCATCATGCTCCAGCGTGTTTTCTACCTGTTCATAGCGACGATCCCGTTCTTTGTGCCCGACCGCCGCGCCCACCTCTTGGTGCTTGCGGTGACGGCGATGAACATCCCTGCTTCTATAGCCAATATAGGATGGCAGGCGTTCATCTCGAAAGTTGTGCCAGTTGAGAGAAGGGCCGGAGTCTTCGCGACGAGGAACCGGCTCATGAACCTGGCGGGGACTGTGGTAGTGCTGGTCGCCGGGCGCCTCATTGACATCGCCGGTTTCCCAGCCGGCTACCAGATCTTCTTCGCGGGGGCCTTTCTCTTGTCGCTCTTGGAGGTCTGGGTGCTGGGGAAGGTAGACGAGGGTACCGGTGAGTTTGGGGAGAAGGGTGGGACCAGGCAGCAGGGAACGATTGGCGAAAAGGGCGAAACCGCCACCGGTGGCGGGGAAGACGCACTGGCCATCGGAGATGCGGGACAGAACGACCATGGTGCCTCGAAGGGGTTACTGCGCAGGCTGTCCGTCCCGGACGCCTTTCTCAGGTACACGGCCGCATCGGTCTTCTACTACCTGGCCCTTCAAGCCCCTTGGCCCATCTTCACCCTCTACCAGGTCAAGGTGCTGGAGGCCAACAACACGTGGGTGAGCCTCCTCAATCTCACCAATACCAGCGGATCGCTGCTGGGGTACGGTTTTTGGGCCAGGCAGTGCATGAAGCGAGGGAACATGAGTACCTTGGTGATAGCGACCGCGGGCATCTTCGCAATCCCCGTGGTGTACGCGTTCTCCAGGAGTCTTCCGGTCATCGTGTGTTTCAACCTTTTTACTGGGATCGTCTTCTCAGGGGTCAACTTGGCGCTATTCAACCGGCTCCTGGAGGTCACGCCCGAGCGATCCAAGGCAAGTTTCATAGCCTATTACACCACTGCCATAAACGTCTCGGGCATCTTCGCTCCAATGGTCGGCGTAGGCCTCCTCAATCTCTGGGGCTTCCGGTGGGCGTTTCTCATATGCGCCCTCATGCGGCTCATGGCAAGCATGTTTTTCCTGCTGGTTCAACGGGTCGAGAAGAAGATGGTGATGAGCTTTGGCCGAACGTGAAGAGGAACTGCGAGACAAACCCGGGGCCGTATTCAAGAGTATCTTGGGCGCCACAGCAGCCCTCGAGCTGGGACTGGGTCTGCAGCGAGGCATTTTCAACAACTTCGTGGTTGAGGTAGTCGGGATAGCGCCTTCCCAGTTGGGCCTGGTGCAAGGGATTCGCGAGGTCCCCGGGCTGCTCACGGCGCCTCTGGCTATGGTGTCGGGCTTCTTTCGAGAGAACACCTGGGCCGGGATCTGCCTCATCCTGACAGCAGCAGGGATATTCATGCACACGGTGGCCCTCAACTTCCCAATGCTCATCCTTGCTACGTTGGTGATGTCCGCCGGGTTTCACCTCTTTTACCCGGTGCAGTCGTCCATCGTGATGAAGACGTGCTTGCCCGAGGAGAGGGCAACGAAGGTCGGCCAGATGAACAGCGCCGGCGCAGCAGGGTCTCTCATTTCAGTGGGAATCGTCATAGCCCTATCGAGATACTGGAAGACCGACTACGGCTTTCTTCACACCATGGCCGCGGCATTCACGGCTCTTGGCGGTCTTGCCGTCTTGGGGAAGGCCTTCGGCGGCCGCCCGGCAGGACGGACTTCCTCCATGAACCTGAACCCGCGCTACATGAGCTATTACGTCCTGACCTTCTTGGGAGGTTCTCGAAGGCATATAACCCAAACGTTCGCAGGATATCTGCTGGTGGAAGTCTACGGGACCCCGGTAAGCGTCATGGTCCTCCTTTCCGCGATCTCCAGTGTGGTGGCAATCGTCACCCGGCCCCTTGTGGGCAAAGTGATCGACAGGTGGGGCGAACAGAAGAGCCTGGTCATGAATTATGTCTTGGTGATCTCCCTGTTCACGGCCTATGGCCTCGTGAAGATCCCGCTGATCCTGTTCACCATATTCGTCCTGGACCACGGGCTCATGGGCTTTGACGCGGCGATTACGACCTATCTAGGGAGGATAGCCCCTAAGGACGCGCTGGCGGCGGCCTATGCCATGGGCAGCACCGTGAATCACCTGAGCGGCGTGTCGGTACCGGTTCTGGGGGGGTATCTCTGGGACGCGTTCGGCCCCGGGGTGGTCTTCGCGTCGGGTGCGGCCATTGCCGCGCTGTCACTCCTCTATAGCCGGAGTCTCGATCGACGGGACAAGATTCTGGCGAGCGCGTAGGGCGCACCCTGCCGCATGGGACAAATCGCCTTTTCGGCCCTTCGTTGACCCTCATATTTGAGGTCGATATAATCGTTCTAATCTTCGCCCGCTAATTGGAGGCTTTACCATGCGAATGAGCCAGAGGTTCGGCAGGACTCAAAGGGAAAAGCCCGCCGAAGCCGAGATGCCATCCCACGAACTGCTTCTCCGGTCCGGCATGATCGCGAAGGTGGCCGCCGGTATATACAACTACTTGCCTCTTGCCTGGCGCAGCGTGAGAAAGATCGAGGACATAATGCGCAAGGAGATGGACGCCGCCGGAGGTCAGGAGCTCAACATGCCGGTCGTGCACCCATCGGACATATGGGAGGAATCAGGTCGCTTTTTCGACGTAGGGCCTGAGCTGGTCCGGTTCAAGGACCGTTCAGGCCGAAACATGGTGCTGGCCATGACCCACGAAGAGACGGTTACCGACCTGGCCAGGAGGTACATCGACTCGCACAAGCAGCTCCCCATGGTCGTATACCACCTTCAGACCAAGTTCCGGGATGAGCCCAGGTCCAGAGGCGGTTTGGTGCGTGTCCGCGAGTTCATCATGAAGGACGCCTACAGCTTCCATCCCGATCAGAAGGG
>CAZYFG010000103.1:6831-7235 GCA_964646835.1 uncultured Eubacteriales bacterium
CCCCTCCAGTGCAGGGCGTACAGGCGCATATGCCACTCATGCGGCGTTCCCGTCACCCAGGTCCAGAGCGACGTCGGGATGATGGGCGGAACCGCCGCCCACGAGTTCACCTACGTCACCGATGCCGGGGAGGACACCCTGATCCTCTGTCCCGGATGCGGGTATGCCGCCAACAGGGAAGCCGCGTGCATCGACAAGGAGGCCGGAGTCAAAGGGGCTCATTCGGAGGGCGGAGCGCTGGCATCTCCAGAGAAGGTGGCTACACCGGCCAAAGACACCATCGCATCGGTTTGCGAGTTCCTTGGCGTCCATCCCACGACCAGCATAAAGACCATGGTCTACGTCGCCGGGGAAGACCCGGTGATGGTCGTGATAAGGGGCGATCTGGACGTAAACGAGAAGAA
>CAZYFG010000103.1:7245-7483 GCA_964646835.1 uncultured Eubacteriales bacterium
GATACGCTCAAGAATCTTGGACTCTCCCAAGGGTACATGTCGCCGGTGGGCATTACGGGCATCCGAGTTGTGGCAGATGACAGTCTTTCGACCGAAAGGGCCTACGTGGCCGGGGCCAATGAGACGGATTTCCATCTTACGGGCGTCGTACCCGGGAGGGACTTCCACATCGACGCCGTCGCGGACATAGCGACTGCTCGCGAAGGAGACCCTTGTCCCGTGTGCGGGCAAGGGCTCG
>CAZYFG010000104.1:0-7482 GCA_964646835.1 uncultured Eubacteriales bacterium
TGGGAGGAACACGAGCGGGCGATGGCCCAGAGGAGGTAGGACCGTGAGGATCCTTCACCTCTCAGCCACCAACATCCTGGCTACGAAGAACGGCGGTTTGGAGTTGGAGCGCCGGAGGGCGGCGCTGCAGGCAATCGCGTCACACGGCACCGTTGTTGACTTCTGGACCAACCCGACTGGGCCTCTGTCCATCGAAACCGACGAAGACGAAAAAGCCGCGGTCCCGGGGATGAGAGCCAATCTCCTTAGGGCCGAAGGTTACGATGCGGTGACGCTGGGGTGTTTCGGTGACCCGGGCCTTTCGGAGCTCCGGAACCTCACGCACCTCCCGGTCTTGGGACCCGGGATTTCAGCCATGCATGCGGCAAGCCTGGTATCTGACAGGTTCTCAATCCTGTCGCCGGTCGAGAGCTCGGTCCCTTCGGCCCTCGCCCAGGCAGAGCGGTACGGACTGGCCGGGAAGGTAGCGTCGGTTAGAGCGCTCAACATCCCAGTCCTCACAATCCGCGAGGACAGATCCAGAGCGGTTGACACGGCGGTGAAGGTCGCCGGCGAGTGCATCGAGAAGGATGGAGCAGACACCATCGTGCTTGGGTGTATGAGCATGGCCTTTCAGAGACTCGATATCGACATGGCCGAGATAATCGGCGTGAGAGTGGTGAACCCCCTTGTCCCCCTGGTCAGGTTCGCCGAAGCGCTGGCCCTTGCCGGCGCCAAAGGGGGTAGGTGACGGTGGTGTCCCACGCAAGGACGCTGGCCCAAGCCGCCCTGGAAGTAACGGCCGGTCATGTGTCCAAGGCTGCGATCTCGGCCGCGAAGACCTGCGTACTTGACTACCTCGGCGCTACTCTGGCAGGCATGGACGAGAATCCGTCCCAGATAGTCCGAAAGTGGGTGCTTGAACAAGGCGGGAAGCCCGCATCCACAATTCTGGGGACGGAAAGGAAGGCACCTGCCAATCTCGCTGCGATGGCCAACGGCACCGCGGGCCACATGATCGAACTGGACGACGTGCACGGGGCTTGCATCGGACACCCGGCCGTTGCCGTGATTCCGGCGGCGCTCGCGCTCTCCGAATCCCTGAGCCTCTCGGGTCTGGATTTCCTGTGCAGCGTAATAGCAGGGTACGAGATCATGGCCAGACTAGGCGCTTATATGGGCATATCCCACTATCAAGTCTGGCACCCCACCGCCACCCTCGGAAGCGTAGGGGCGGCTGCCGCCGCCTCCAGGGCCCTGGGACTTGACGAGGACCGCGCGACTAACGCTTTGGCAATCGCTTCTACGATGGCATCGGGCCTCCGGGAAGTCTTTGTGGGAGGCTCCAACTGTAAACACATACACCCGGGTTTGGGGGCCCGAAACGGCGTTGTGGCCGCGGAACTCGCTTCAGCCGGATTCACGGGCCCCGAGTCGGCGATTGAAGGTACCATGGGCTACCGGGTGGCCCACTCGGGGGCGGGCAATGAAGTGGCCCTCTTGGGACTGCCCAGGGGCAAGATGCACATTGAGGACACTGAGTTCAAGATAGTCGCGTCTTGCCGGTCGGCCCACACAGCCGCTGAAGCGGGCATACTGGTGAAGGAGGAAGGAGTGGAGCCCGAGGAGGTCACGAGCATCGTGCTGGAGCTTCCCGGGGTAACGGCCAAAGACCCTGCTTGGGGAAGTCTTGACCCCCGGAATCCTCTGGCCGCCAAGCTCAGCATTGCCTACAACTTCGTCGTCGGCCTCATGGACGGAGCCTGCTATTTGCAGCAATTCACACCGGAAAGGGTAAGTGATCCATACATCGGCCGGCTTCTAAGCCTGACCTCAGTGAAGCCCTCTGCCGCCATGGATGCCTATTACCCCGAGCGCGTCGGGGTGAGGGCGACCGTGAGCCTCATGTCGGGCGGCCAGGTAACGAAGCAGGTCGTCATACCCAAGGGCCATCCGGAAAGACCCTTGCCGGCGTCCGAAATAGACCGGAAGTTTTTCGGGCTGGTCCGGCCCGTATTGGGTCGAAAGACCGAAGGACTCCGGAACGCAGTGATGAATCTGGACGAGATGGAGGACACAGGCGCCCTCTTGGCCCTGTGCGCAAGACCCGGGTTCGACGAAGCACTATAGCCGTAAAGGAGACCAAGGCAAATGGACGACGCTGAACTTACGTTCACAGGCGAGGTAGATGTCAAGGAAATGTGGAAACACCTGGAGTTCCTGTGCGCGATAGACAGGACTTCGGGAACTCCCGGGGAGGACAAGGCGATGCTGTACATCGCCGACGTCCTCAAGTCATACAGCGTCAAAGTCAAGCTTCATGAGTTCAAAGCTTACCTGAGCTATCCCGTCTCGGCCAAAGTGGTTGTTGGCGGGACGGAGCTGGAGGCCAAGACCCGGGCTTTCTCGGACCCGACTCCCGAAGAAGGCGTCGAGGGTGAGATAGTCTACGTGCCCGGCGGCAGCGACATGTTCACGGACACCGAGACGGTGGAGAGGCTAAAGAAAGCCGACCTTACCGGGAAGATCGTCCTTTCCGAGGGCGGCGGCCGCGACAACATGATAATGTCCAGGCGTCTTGGCGCGGTCGGCTACATCCACATGTGGCCCAGCGATGAGGATGTCATCCACGAAGGGATCGTGACTCCCGTCTGGGGCACTCCCACTCCTGAGACCGCCGACAGCTGTCCCAAAATCCCCGTGGTGTCCATCAAGCGCAAGGACGGCCTCAAGCTCAAGGAGATGGCCGAGAAGGGCCCCACCAAAGTAAGGCTCTTCACCGTCGTGGAGACTGGCTGGAAGAGGGTGCTCTTGCCCGAAGCGATCATCCCCGGCAAGACCGACGACTTCGTGCTGATCGGCGGTCACCTTGATTCATGGCACCTGGGGGCCACCGACAACGCCACCGGAAACGTTGTCTGCCTGGAGCTCGCCAGGCTTCTCAAGAAGCATGAGGGCGAACTCCTCCGCGGAGTGAGGGTCTGCTGGTGGCCGGGACACTCGACAGGGCGTTACGCCGGTTCCACCTGGTACTGCGACCAGAACTGGCAAGACCTTCGAGACCACTGCGTGACCTACATCAACATCGATTCACCGGGCCCCTTGGGCGCTTACGATTACTCGGAAGTGACCATGGTAGCCGAGAACGAGGACTTCATAACGGAGATCGTGAAGCAGTTGACCGGGCAGACGCCCAAGGCCGAGCGTCCTGTCCGCGCAGGGGACCAGTCGTTCTGGGGTCCCGGCGTGACGTCCGCGTTCATGCTCCTTTCCAACAGGCCCGAAGGCCAGCGGGCCGCCGTAGGCGGTTCGGGCATGGGCTGGTGGTGGCATACCGAGGCCGACACCATAGACAAGGTAGAGCCGGGTGTCCTCGAGAAGGACTGCAAGATCTACGCGCTGGCTTCATATCGTCTCTGCACCCTGGAGATATTGCCCCACAAAGTCTCGCGGTTGGCTTCCGAACTGGACGCTGAGCTGGCTCTTCTTCAGAAGGCCGCGGGCAGTGTGTTCGACCTGGGGCCGGCAGTCAAAGCGGCAAAGCGACTGGTGGATGTGGCCGAGGACTTCGACCGGGCGGTAAGCGAGATCGGCCCCGGCGCATGCGGGTGCGCCATCCAGGCTGCCAACGAAGCCATGCTTGAGGCCACTCGAGTCCTGACTCCGGTCCGGTACTCGCCTGTGGCGCCCACCGAGCACGGGCCGGCGACGCCCACCAAACCCATCCCCATGCTGCAGCCCGTAACGCGGTTGGCAAAACTCTGCCCTCTTTCCGACGAGTTCGGATTCCTCAGAAACTCGCTGGTCAGGAAGCAGAACGCGGTAGTACGGTCACTGATTGAGGCAACGAGGGCGCTGGAGGCAGGGATACGCGAGATCCGGTGAGCTCCGGATTTCCGCGCAACCGGTCCTCCCGGTGCCAGAAGAAACGATAGGCCGTGACGCACCCGGATCGGCGGGTGCCACACTGGACAGCCGGGCGCGTTGGAGCGAGCGCGCCCGGCTATTGAAACGCGAAGGGGAGGTTTCTATGGATACGTCTAGGGTCTTCGAACTCCTGACGACGGGCTTCGAGAAGGATCTCGATGACGTCAGGGCTTTCCTCCGGATGCCCAGCATCAGCTATACCGGCGAAGGCATCAAGGAGACAGCCGACGCAGTGAAGGGTTGGATCGAAAGCCTCGGGGGTTCTGCCGAACTGGTGAGCGTGCCCGGCGGGTTTCATCCCGTAGTCTACGGCAAGATTGAGAGCGGCGCGCCTCATACTCTTCTCATCTACGGAATGTACGATGTCATGCCTGCCGACGAGCCGGGCTGGATCGCTCCTCCTTTCGGCGCCGAGATCCACGATTGGGACGGCTTGGGTCCGTGCGTCATAAACCGCGGCGCCGTGAACTCCAAAGGGCCTTTGGCGGGCTTTTTCACGACGCTTAGGGCGATAAAGAAAGTGAACGGCAAGATCCCTCTTAACCTCATTTTCGTGATCGAGGGCGAAGAGGAGTACGGGAGCCGGAGCCTGCCAAAGTTCTTCTCGATGCATCTCGACGAGCTCAAAAAGGCCGAAGCCGTGCTTTTCCCGTTCTTCGGCCGCGACAAGCAGGGCACGCCGGGCATCCGGCTGGGTACGAAGGGACTCATCTACTTTGAGCTTACCTCACGCGGCGGAGACTGGGGCGGCCCCGTGGAGCGGGGAGTACACGGCAGCAACAACGTCTGGATCGCAAGCCCCGTGTGGCGGCTTATCAAGGCGCTGGGTACCATGATCGACGACGAGCAGCGCATCGTGGTTGACGGGCTTCTGGATGACGTGAGGAAGCCGACGGCGGAAGACATCGAACTCTGCGAAGTCCTCGGCAAGTCGCCTGACGCCAGCCGCGAATTGGAGGCCTATAACGCCCGGAGGTTCAAGTGGGACCTCAGCGGGACCGAGCTTTACCTGCATGCCCAGACGCAGCCTCAACTGAACATCGACGGTATTTTCGGAGGCTATACAGGGCCGGGAACCAAGACCCTTCTCCCCCACGAAGCCACCGTGAAGATGGACGTCAGGATCGTGCCGAACATGGACCCGGACAAGGTTGTCAAGGCCATCCGTGATCACCTGGACAGGCGCGGTTACAAAGACATTGAGATGAAGGTAATCAACAAGTATCCGTGGAGCAAGGTCAGCGTCCAAGAGCCAATCGTGCAGGCTCTCATCAATGCTTGCAAGGACCTTGGGGCCGAACCTGCCGTGTATCCTCTGAACATCGGATCTGCGCCCTTCTACCTGTTCGACAGGGTGCTCGGGATCCCTTATGTCTTCGGCGGGCTGGGCCACGGCACGAGGCAGCACTCCAGCAACGAGTACTTCACCGTGAAGGGGCTCCTTGACTTCGAGAAATCCATGGTGCTTACGCTGGACAATTACCTCAAGGAAGTTGAGAAGAAGGCCTAGGGTTGCGAACTCGGGCTACGAAAGTTGGGCCCCATGAGATGAAGGAGGTCGGATGACATGAAGATTCGATACATTCTCCCCGGCGCTCTCGCCAAAACTGAGCTTGGGGTGCGGGAAATCGAGCGGCGGCAGGGGATCCTCCGCAAGTGGGCATTCCCGGGGACGTTTGTGGACGTCGTCGCCGTCCCAAGCGGCCCGGCCACGATCGAGTCCATGTACGAGAAGTACCTTAGCGTCCCCGCGACTGCCAAATGCGTGCTGGAGGCGGAGGCCCAGGGTTTCGACGCCGCCATAGTGGGGTGTTTTGGCGATCCCGGGCTCGACGCTCTTCGTGAGCTCAGCGATATGCTCGTCGTCGGGCCGGCGTCCCTGTCCATCGCGGCTGCGGCCACCCTATGTCACCGGTTTTCGATCGTGACGGTGGTACCCGGCATCGTGGCGGACAAGAGGCGTCTTGCTTGGGAGGCAGGGGCTCTGGATAAGCTGGCGTCGGTCAAGGCCGTCGATATTCCGGTTATCGAGGTCAACAAAGACCCTGAGGGCGCTACCCGGAAGATGATCTCGGTGTGCGCCGAGGCCGTCAGGGAGGACGGGGCAGAGGCCGTGGTACTGGGCTGCATGAGCATGGGCTTCCTGGACGTGGCCGACAAGATCTCCGCCGAGATCGGGGTGCCTGTCTTGAACCCGGTGAAAGTGGGTCTCAAGATGACAGAGAGCCTTGTGGCGTCGGGGCAGCGCCACAGCCGGAAAGCGTACATCAAGCCCAAGAAGATGCAGATGGGAATGTCTGTAGACGATCTGTACATCAAGTAGAAAAGGCGGGATACTCAGTGGATCTGGAAAAGGAACTCCTGTCACAGGTAAGCGTGGATGACGGCTGGGAGATCGTTCAGAAGTTCAACTCCATAGTCAGGGAGTCGGGGAGCCAGGGCGAAAGGGATGCCATGGCCTTGCTTACCCAGAAACTGGCCTCCTACGGTGTGGACTACAAACTGCACACTCCCACACTGTTTGTGAGCCTGCCGAGGTCGGCCTCGCTCCAGGTGCTGGGCCCCAACGGGAGGGCGCTCAAGGTCAAGACGCCTTCGATGTCAAAGTCCACTGCCCCCGGCTTCGTGACCGCAGAGCTTACATACGTAAGCTCCGGATATGCGAAAGAAGCCTCAGACGTCTTTGCGGGCATAGATGTCGGCGACGTCGGCTCGGTCCGCGGGAAAGCGGTCTTGACGGAAGGGCTTCCGCTGCCAGCGAGGGTAACGGACCTCATGGCCGCGGGCGCCGCCGCCGTCGTGTTCATATCACCCGGAGAGCGCATTCACGAGGGGATCTGCACGAACATCTGGGGAGCCCCGGATTTGGATTCCATCTCGAGAAAGCCCAACCTGCCGGTAGTGTCCGTATCCAAGTCCGACGGTCAATGGCTCAAGGACGAGATCCGGAAAGGCACGGTCAAGGTGCAGATAAGCACCGAGCTCGAAGAAGCGTGGAAGCCCGTCTCGGTGCTGGTGGCCGAGATCAAAGGCAGCGTTGAGCCAGAGAAGTTCATCCTTGTCCACGGGCACCTTGATTCATGGCATGTCGGCATCAGCGATAACGCTACCGGCGACGCCACCCTCTTGGAGCTGGCCAGGGTCCTCAAGAAGTTCCAGAAGGACCTAAAGCGCAGCGTGCGGATCGCTTGGTGGTCCGGTCACTCTCACGGCCGCTACGCAGGTTCCACCTGGTACGCCGATACATTCGCGCTGGACCTCCTGGAGAACTGCGTGGCCCACGTGAACTGCGATTCCACCGGGACCAGAGACGCCGACGCTTTTGAGGACATCTCCATCATGAAGGAGTTCGAGGCGTTCTGTAAGGCAGCCATCAAGGACGCGGTTGGCGCCGAAGCCACGGCGGCCCGCGTGCCCCGGGCCGGCGACTGCTCCTTCATAAACCTGGGCGTAGGCACCTTCTACATGCTGTTCACCACCATACCCGAGAGCGTGAGGAAGGCCAAGGGGCTCTACCACGTAGGAGGTTCGGGCGGCAACAACGAGTGGCACCACGAAGACGACACCATTGAGACC
>CAZYFG010000105.1:0-7473 GCA_964646835.1 uncultured Eubacteriales bacterium
GGAATCGGTCACAGACGAAAAGGAACCATCCGGGGTTGGATCATGGTCGAAAGGTAACCGTCTAGGCCTGAACTCCGTCAAGAAGTAAGTGTTCGGAGTCGGAGCTAGGATGACGGCGTCTTACTTGTCCCAATCCGTACCGAGTAGCGCAGCGGCAAGCTCCTTCTGAAGCAGCAGCTCGCCGTCTCGAACCACTCTCATCCCGTCGCCCGATATCTCGTCGATGATCATCGTCTTACCGTCTACCTCGCCGAACTCGTACTTGATGTCGATAAGGTCCAGGCCCTTTTCGGCCAGATGGGCTTTGAGAATGGCCGTTGCCTTCTTGGCGGTCTCTTTCATGAACTTAACCTCTTGGGGCGTGACGATCTTGAGGGCCACCAGGGTATCCTCGGTGATGGGAGGATCGCCTCTCTCGTCATCCTTGAGCGTAAACTCCACCAAAGAGGGAAGAGGAGTCCCCTGCTCGATGTACTGACCGTACCTGCGGATGAAGCTGCCCCATGCTTTCTCCCTGCAGACGACCTCCAGACTGAAGGAGCGGGCGCGCTTCACGATCATCGTGTTCCGCTCGGGACCGGGGGAGACGAAGTGCGTTTCCATGCCGGCTTTGTGCAGGAGATCGAAAAAGTACATGGTAAGGCGGAACGAGGCATTTCCTTTGCCGGCCACCTCGCCGATCACCGTGTTCGAGCCGGCGTCGATGACGTTCCCGGTTCCGGTCACTGTGTCCTTGAACTTGAGGAGGATATTTCCGTCTTCGAGCAGCATTACGTCCTTGGTCTTGCCGCTGTAGATCTTCTTCATTGTTCTCGCCCCCAAGAGTGAGAGCGCGTCGCGCGCCCTCGACTTAACGAGTAGATTTTACCCGATTCTTAGAAGAGGCGGTTGGTTTTTCGTTCTGGTCGCAAGAAGCAGGCGTAGGCGGTCCCTAGTACCGGTGTAAGGAGGTGTCGGTACCGCAAGGAGTGTTCTCTTGGGGAGGCGGCTTAACGCTCGCGCGTCTGCGGCGTATCATCAGACACAAGGTGAGGGTTGCGGCCGGGACTCCGACATACATCACTACTAGCCCCGGTGTCCCTGCCCACACGAAGAAGAGCGATGCGCGTCTCTCTGCTTCCGGAACGTTCAGAATCGTTGATTCAGGGTCAAGGACGACTGACGCGAACAGAGAGGGGGCGACGACCTCGAAGGAGGCTGTTTGGGCTCCCTGTTCGCCGGCGGTTTCCTCGAAGATAACCGTAGTTGTTCCCATCTGAGTTCCTGATCGGCTCACGCTCACCGATATGGGCGGGAGGGGCATTGGACGGGTGTTTCTCACAACGCCTGAGACCAGCCATCCTTCCGCGCTTCTTGACACTCTCAGGTCCTCAAGACTGATTTTGGGGATTGTTGCCTTGCCCAGCCATTCATCGAAAAACCGGCCCAGATCCAGTCCGGATTCCTCTTCGGCTATCGCCCGGAATTCCGGAGACCCTTTGGGCCTGTCTGCGTCCTGTGTGTAGAATCTCTTGAGCGTCGATGCGAATGCCTCGTCGCCGATAGTTGCCTGGAGCATGCTGGCTACCCAGGCTCCTCTCATGTATATGACTCGCTGTTTGTCTCTTGCCGACACGGTTCCGAAACTGGCCGAAGCGCTGTTGATGGAGTAAGTAGACGGCTCGTAGCTGCTCATACCGAAGTATTTCCCGAAGTATTTCTCGGGGGGCCACTCATCTCGTAGGTACCGTGCATCGAAGTAAGTGGCCATGCCTTCCGACAGCCAAATGCCAGTCATGAAATCGAGTTCAACGCAGCCCGGGAACCACTGATGGCATATTTCGTGAGACATGTGAGCTCGCAAGTCCTGGCTCCAACCTGTTTTGCGCTCTCGTCCCCACTCCAACAACACCATTCCGTAGGGCCCCTTTCCGCTGGACCCCTGTCCCGGAACCCTGGCCAACACCACCTCAAGTTTCTCCAGTGCCGGCAGCCCCATCTCACTGGACATAACGTCGTTGGTATGCCTTATTGTCTCGGTCACTCCGGCGATTAGGTCTTGTTCGGAAACTCTGTCTTGATCGAGAAGCCAAAGGCCGAAGTCACCCGGGAGATCGAGACCTAGTCGCCTGTAAGGTCCAACGACAACCGGAACGTTGATCCCGGGGTTGCGGACAATCTGAGTCCGTTGAAAGACGGCCTTCTCATCACTACCGGTTGTCCTTGATTCCACAAGGTCACCCTGGCAGATTGCAGACCACCCTCCGGGCACGACGATCGTCAAAGACCATGTTGTGCCGCGTTCGCATAGGGCCAGAAGTTCGCCCAGGGGGAGTTGGAGGTCAAAGACCAGGCCATAGCGATGGACTTCCCACTGTGCTGGGATCTCGGCGGTTGTCTTCACTGTGAGCCGGGACACGGACCCCTGCCTTAGGTCCGGAGCCGCTTCACCTAATGCCAGAGAAAGGCTGTAATCGGTCCCTGAGGATGAAAAAGGGACGCCGGGCCTGATGGTGACGGGGGCTCCGCCCAGCGTTACTTCTGTAACGTCCTCGAATCCCGAGAAGATCCAGTTGTCGATATTCGAGAGTCGTTCGGCAGTCAACTCAAGGTCTGCGGAGCATTGGGCCGTGTACCTCTCGCCAGATGCGTCAAACTCCAGCTGTACCTCGAGGGAACTGAGCCGGAAGCCGGGATCAGTCTGGGTCAGGCCTAGCATCCCCGCCCACGGGCTGAAAGTTGTGAGATCGGGCGATAGGCTTGCCGCGGCCAAAGCTGTGGGCGGCCGGATGAATAGCGTAGAGAAAAGCAGTCCTCCTGAAATCGCGGCGAACAAAGCAAAGGACATGATTCTGCGAGAACTTCTCAAGCAAGAACCCTCCTATTGCTCACGGTACCGAAGTTGACACTGTTCACGTGGTGGATTCGTGTTTGACTCGTCTGAACCCTTCTGGAAGGGTTCGCCATTCGGTCGCAGGACATTCGCCGGGTACGCTCGAAGCTACCACCGGATCATCCAATCGTGTTTGCCGGTTAGTTCGATCGTGTTCTCGGTTGCTTGTGAGGCTCGGCATATGCCTAGAGGTCCGATCGCAGCCGATTTCACGCATGTCGATGCGCAAAAGAAGAGCCTGCCCAGGGTAGAGGGGATGTGACGAATGCGCATAGTCGTTGAAATAGATGACCGTGTGAGAGCGATGGGGTCCGTGCTCCTTCTCACGGATCTCATCAACATGAACGATTCGTGGAAGCGACCCGAGGTCAAGACACTCACTCTGGAGCATCTGGCCCGCTACTACGATCACCCCTGTGCAGTGGCAGCCAGGGAGATTGGCCCCTCGAAGTCGATGGGGAGTTCGTTTCAGTGTTACGCCGTTGGGCTGGAGTACGTTGAGGGCCGGTTCCTGGAAACGGCGCCGCCGCAGGATTTCCCTTTGTTTGCGGCTACTCCCGAGCGCCTCTCTTTCGCCGACCTCCTCACAGACTTCTGTGAGGCTACCCGACTTAGCTCCTTCTGGCAGAGAACGTCCCATCTGTGGGATGAGGCGGTGGATGATTGCCGCAACATGCTGTCAGAGGAGGATCCAAGCGAGTTTCTGCGCCTGCTCTATGGAGAATTGGGTGTTCGTCTTGTCGCGATACCCGCTCCTTTGAACCCCACGAGCTTCGGCTACGGACCGAGGGTAGGCAGCACCGCCTATGCCATAGTGGGACCTCCAAACGTGAAAAAGGACAGCCCCGAGCCGGTAAGGTATCGGCTGCACCAGCGCCAGTTTCAGGCCCTCCTATTCCACGAGTTCTCTCATTCTCTTCTAAACTTGGTGGAAGATTCGGTCCAGGAATCTTCGGAACGGATCTACGCTGCTTGCAGCCTAATGCCCACGAACGCCAAGTTCCGCGACATCTACGGGTCTGACCCTGACCGGATATGGTTTGACGAGCTTTTCATCCGGGCGGCTACAGCCCTTTACGACTATGAACTTGGCAGGGAAAGCCTGGCTTTGGCGTATCTCGATCGTCAAGAAGACGAATATGGATTGGGCTGGATAAAGCCTTTGTACAGCGCTTTGGGGCTCTATCTCACGAGGAGGAAAGCCGGGGAGTATGCGGGACTCCGCGAGTTCTTCCCTGAGATTGAGCGTGCCCTCACATCGAGCGTGCCCTGATAGGCTGAATTCAGGGGTGATGGCTTGGACGTCAGGCGAGTGAACCGTATCACATCGATGCTTCTCGAAGAGATGAGGACCTTGACGGACGAGGCCAGGGATCTGCCCATCCGCTGGAACATCATGCACATGTACTCGAGCTCGCAGCTCGCGAAGGTGCTGGTTCTGAGGAGAGGCATGGGGGAGCAGGTTGCTGAACTCGCTGCCATCGCCGCGGCACTGCACGACATAGCCGTTGTTGCCACCAAGAAGCACGACAGGCACGCAGAGGTCGCCGGGGAGTATGTCCGTGACGCGATTGCCAAGTACAACAACGGGCCCTGGACCCACCTTCCCAAGGTGACCAAAGAAGAAGAGGATATGTTGGTGAAGGCCATCGTTCGGCACAGTGAGAAAGACGTCTATACGAGCGATCTTCTGACGGAGCTCCTCAAGGACGTCGACTCGCTTGACAGGTACTTGCACGGAGTGAAGACGGAAGGTGCTTACCTGGAGAGGTGCAACAGAGTGATGGCAGAGCTGGGGATCAAGCGGTAGAGTGTTGTGGGGCGGGGGCCGCCAGCCGGCGTGAGCAAACGGGTGACGCTCTGCTCCAAATCAGATATCGTGGTCGGTTCGCGAAAGGGGATCTAGCATGAACGTAACAAGACCTTTCAGTTTTGAGATGCCCACAAGAATCGAGTATGGCATGGGTGCCGTGAAGAGCCTTCCGGCCGAGCTCTCCAGGCTCGGAGCCCGAAAGGTCCTGGTCGTGACCGATAGGGGCGTGCGGGAGGCCTTGGCAGACGAAGCGGTCGTCCGTCCTTTGCAGGAGGCCGGAATCGAGACACTGGTCTTTGACAGAGTCGAGCCCAATCCCAAGGATAGAAACGTCGAGGAAGGCGCTGCCCTGGCCCGGGGGTACGGAGCGCAGGCGCTTGTGGCGCTGGGCGGAGGGAGCCCCATTGATTGCGCCAAGGCGATAGCCGTCCTCGTGTCTCACCGTGCCGACAGGATCAAGGCATACGAGGGGAAGACCGCAGTCAAGCAGCCTGCCCTTCCTTGGATTGCGATTCCTACCACATCGGGCACGGGCAGCGAGGTCACGTTCTCATCGGTCATCACCGATACGGAGGCCAAGTACAAGATGACCGTGAAGAGCCCCCTGATGGCCGCGAAGGTTGCCTTGGTCGACCCCGAGTTGACGTTCACGGTGCCGCCGGGCGTCACCGCTTCGACCGGCGTCGATGCCCTGACTCACGCAATCGAAGCATACACGGTGACATGCTCGGAGCCGATCAGCGACGCAGTTGCCCTGCAAGCTATCAGCCTGATTGCCGCCAACCTGCGGGACGCCGTTGGCGACGGCCGTAACGCGAGGGCACGGGACGGAATGATGATGGGCAGTCTCCTGGCGGGAATAGCCTTCAGCCACTCCGATGTCGGTTCGGTTCACTGCATGGCTGAGTCCTTGGGGGGTATCTATGACCTGCCCCACGGAGTCTGCAACGCCATCCTCTTGCCTTATGTGATGGAGTACAACATGGAGTACTGCCTCGAAAGGTACGCCAAGGTCGCCCAGGCGATGGGGGTGGGCGAAGACGCCGCTTCCGCAGTAGCCGGCGTGAGAGCTTTGTGCAGGGACGTTGGCTTGCCGGCGCTGAGCACGCTCGGGATTCGTGAGTCTGACCTGGTCACGCTGGCCGAGATGTCGGCCCGGAACATCTCCACCGAGAGCAACCCGCGTCCGATGAGCAAAGAGGACTACCTCGAGGTGTTCAGACGGGCGATGGAGACATAAACGGGGAACGCATCTACTGAGAGGAGCCCTACCCTTTGGCGGAGATATCTCTCGATAGGCTCTTGTACAGGCTTCTTTGCGGCACTCCCGGTGGGTTCGAGTTCAGTCCTGGTCCGGTGGCTTGGGATGAGGTCATAGTCCCGAACCCCGTGTCAGTCTACGTTCATATACCTTTCTGCCGTTCCCTGTGCCCGTTCTGCCCGTACACCAAGACACTGTACGAGGTCGGCCTTGCTGCGGACTACTCTCGTGCCTTGGAGGTAGAGGCTAGGCGCGTCCTTGCGAACCTGGATGGGAAGAAGATCTCCAGCGTGTATTTCGGCGGAGGGACGCCGCTCACGCTCCTTGATACGGTGGAGTTTGTCTTGGCTCTCATGAGAAGGTACCTTACTCCTGGAGCACAGGTAGCGGTGGAGATTCACCCGCACGATGTTAGCCCTGCTACCGTCGAGCGTCTGGCTCTGGCGGGAGTCAACATGGTGAGCCTGGGTGTGGAATCGCTGGACAATGACGTGCTCGCTGGGCTCGGAAGGAATCACAGCGCGGAAGACGCCCTCTTGGCCCTTCGCACACTCATGGATTACGGGCGGCTCTCTGTGAATGTAGACCTCATAACCGCTATTCCGGGGCAGCGTCTTGAGTCGGCGGTGTCGGACATGAGGATGCTCATGAAAGAAGGGGTAGACCAGGTCGCCGCCTACCCGCTTATGGACTTCAGGTTCACGCGCATGAAGACTCATCTGTCCCTTCTTGGGCAGTTCCGGCTGCTTCGCGACATGGCTTCGGCCGCAGAAAAGGCCGGATACCTGCGGACTTCGGTGTGGACGTGGACCAAGCCCGGCTCTCCCAAGTACTCGTCAATAACGAGGGAAGACTACGTGGGATTAGGGGCGGGAGCCGCAACCCACCTTGGCCGGCATTTCTGGGTGAACACGTTCGACGTTGGGGCGTATGTGGATACCCTGAATGACCGTCGCCCTGAAAGCCCCGTTGCCTTGAGCATCCGGATGGATGACCGGCAGTCGGCACTCTACCGTTTGTTTTGGCGCTGCTACGAGGGGAAGTTCGACTTCGACTCACCGGAAGCGCGGAAGATCCCGGTTCTCCGGCCTTTGCTCAACGTTGCTGGGGTGCTCGGGCTGGCGGCAAGGTCTTATTCTACGGTTCGCCTTACGGAGAGAGGCTTCTTCATGTATCACCTGCTCGAACGCTACTACACCAGGAAGTACATAGGGCGCCTGTGGCATCACTGCCGCCAGTCGGCGTTTCCCGGGGGCATCGTGCTCTAGAAGCGGGGCATGTGCGGGCCCTTATTCAGGGGGCTTGTCGACTTCCTGGCGATGGGCACCCATGGAAATGCCTTCCGGCACACCGACAGGACTAACCCGCGAGACGTCGAAGTGCCTCCGATGGGGTGAGATGAACATGCGCACACGAGCGAAGGAGTCGCAGAAGGCGAAACTGGTATTGGTGTTGGTCCTGTTGGTGATTGTGCTGGTTTCCTCGTGTGCGCCAAAGCCCGCCGTGCCTCCCTCTGCTCAGGCTCCG
>CAZYFG010000106.1:0-1207 GCA_964646835.1 uncultured Eubacteriales bacterium
CCTTGCTAGTCCCTCCACCTCACTAGGTTGGGCTGGGGGTCAAGTATGGACCTGTACTGCTCGATGATGCCGTACTTACCCTCCGGGTCGCTAGATAGGTATCTTTCATACTTCTGCTTCCGGTCGGATGGATCGGCCCAGCCAAGATGCTTAATCCGGAGGTCACTGCAATAGGTCGGGAGGAGCGCGATGTTGGCCGGGAGGCGTCCGCAGTGAAGAGGAGTTTCCTTCCAGCGGTACTGAAACTGAGTCCGGTACCGGACCATGAATGGAAAGTACCGGTGATGGGCGCTCCAGTATTTGTCGTCGCGGTAGTGATCCCGGTCCCACATGTCGAAGAGGCGAAAACAAACGACATCGGAATGGTCTTGTTCGACGAGGGCTTTCATCCGTACCGCGGCACACTTCTCAAAGACCTCATCCGCGTCGAGACATATTATCCAATCGGCTCCGGAAGCAACGGCCAAATCCCATTGCTGCTTCCTAAGCGCAACCTCGTTGTGAAACCCCGGGGTCTTGTTTGATACGAGGATGAGTGGTATTCCGGCCCCGTCCATGACGTCCCTGCACACTTCCACAGTGTTGTCGTCGCTCGCGTCATCCAGGATAACCGCTTCATCGACGTACAGGGCAGCGTTCTCCAGTACCTCACGCAGGTACCTGTGGGCCTCATTCCGGACCAACATGGAGAGGGTCAAACGAGGTTTCCTGCGAGGAAGCAATGCCGGTATCCCTAGACTCCGGACACTCTCGGGCGGCTTCTGGTTCTTCAGTTGGGCAAGATCACTGTCTCGATAGATGTGAAAAGGCGGATACATGGTGTCCGCGTGCAATTCCACCCCAAGCGCCCGGGCCCTCACGCAGAAGTATCTGTCTTCTCCGACCATTGTCAGGTTGTCTATCCTGCAGAAGCGAACCCCCTTTTCCAAACACTCGCGCTTTATCAGGGTACAAGCTCCCAGCCCTCCTACTCGGTAGATCCCGGGTGTCTTGAGCTGGTTCACGAAACGGGCGACTCTTCGCTGGGCTTCCTGCGTATCCAGGCTTTCGCCTGGCGACAAGTCGTGGAGCCTGTATTGGTCGCCAAGCCAGACCTGAGGCAAAGCAGGCGAGTCAGGCCGCCACTTGGTCCAGAACACCTCTGACACCACGTCCCTGTCAGTCCACAAAAGGTGGTCCAACGTATTTGGGTGAAGCACCAGATCGG
>CAZYFG010000106.1:1217-6435 GCA_964646835.1 uncultured Eubacteriales bacterium
GAGAAACACATAGTCATATCCGGAAGAAAGGGCGAACTCGATGGCGAAATCCTTGAGTGCTCCGACTTTGTCCATGAGGTCGTTGTTCCACCGGTGTGTAACGTTGCTGCGTTCATATTCCAATGACGCGCCTCTCCGTGATGCGTACGGAGCGATGTAGACCCTACCAGACGACGGGCGGAATCCATAGAGAAGGTCTCTGGACTCTTCCTCCGTGTTGTCGTCGACAAACAGGAAGTCCGGTTGCAGTTCCGGCCCGTGTCCTTTTAGGCTCAGTTCCTTCAGGCCTCGAAGGAACTCTCTGAGTACGGCCGGTTCCTGCCTCACGGGAGCAGCAATGAGTACCGTGGCCTTCTCTGTTGCCGGAGTCTTCCCGATCGGGCGGCCGTGTTTCCCTGCCCGTTTCAGTTCTTCTTTGCACCTTGAGAGCCCGTCCTCCGCTTCCTTCCTCCACCGTTCGTCTCTGTTTGCTTCCAGCTGCAGGTACAGGAGGTACTCCTCACACGCAAGGGAGTGCTCACCCCGCTTCGCGTACCGCCTAGCCTTGAAAAGCCGGTCCGGCGGCTCTGGTGAGGCGCATTCCCGTAGTGTTTCTGCGTGCTCAACCCTTCGGACAAGGTCTTCCAGATTGAGTCTGGCTTCCGACACCAGCTTCCCCGTCTCGATGACCAAACCGTAGGTCTCCACTGCTTGTTCTATGTCGCCGCAGTCCGCCAGCCGCTTCGCTACCCTAAACAGGAATTCCGCGTTTTGAAGAGGCAATCCTGCGTCCAGGACCTGCTCTACGCACCAATCGAAGACCTCGTGGTCTCCAGCGTCTCCGGCCAAGCACGCCAAGTCTTCGAGGAAACGTGTGTCTTGTCCCTGTTCGGACAAACAGGCTGTAGCCCTGGAAACGGCCTCCTCCCTACGTCCCAGGACGTAGGCAAGGACGGCGCCGAAGACCCCGTCAGGTGACTCAAGATGATCGGTCAAAATCCCTATCGGATTCACCCCGGCAAGGCTCTTCGAGGATGCACCGGCGATGAGGGCTCTGGCGCAATCCAGTTGTCCCAGGTCAAGATGTATGCAAAGGGATAGCCTCAGAGCGTCCGCGGTCTCGGCCCGGCTTTCGGATTTCTCCATGACCAGGGAGGCAAGGCTTAAGGCCTCTAGGGCCAACCCGCTTTCTTTGAGCTCAAGGGCGGCATTCAGGATGCCTCGATCGCCTACGACTCCACCGGAGTACGCGACCCGAGTTCCCGCGATGAAGTCGTCCAAAGTATCCTGGGAGACCTTCGCGGCAGATCTCGCCAGGTACGGAAGGGCTAAGTCTGCCTGGTTCGCGACATGAACCTCGGACGGGTTCCGCGAGAACGAGCTACTCTCAAGATAGGGCCGCAAGAGCTTGTATGCTTCTGGAGCCATGTCCGATTTCAGAAGGCACTCAGCCGCTGCCATGTCTATTTCGACCGATGGAGGGCATGTGCTTCTGGTCTCGAGTGCCATTGCCAAGTCGGCGTTTGCGCTGTCGACCGCTGATCGCATTCTCCGGTAGGCGCTCAAGAAACCGTGGAGTTCGGGATACTCTGCTAAGTAGGTCGGTGTGGTTTTCACCAATGGAGTCCCTCCTGCCCGGGTGGTGAATGAAGACTAGTTCCCGTGGGAATATCGTCCTATTCTCCGATCCCGTTAGCAGACTCCGGGATCAACCGGACAAGAGTCGACTGAGGGACTTTATCCCTTTCTTCCTGTCCTTTCGCGAGGAAGCCAGGAGGAACGCGTATCTAAGATCTCTCACCTCGAGGGCGAGCTTGCGCACGCTCTCAGTGAGGTGGAGCATGACCTCGCGCTCGTAATGGGTGTTCATGGCCAACTCTCTTCTAAGGTCGAAAATGCTCTCGCGCACGCTGTTGTCCAAAAAGGGTTCCACAGCTACGCGAGCGGCTTCTGCCATGGACTCCAGAGCCGAGGCTGAGCTCTCCATCCGTGCGAGGACTTCTTCCGGCCATTCCGGTCCCTTGTCGCTCATGTCGGTCACTCCCAAGATTGCCATTAATTACCTATTCACTTTCCCTCCTCCGGGTTCCTTCAACGGCCGCGAAATCGTCGTTGGGGCTTGTTATCACTACTCTCTGTTACCACAATTCACGAATTGTGCTAGACTTACTCGTGGTGATCGGACCCGCTTCAAAACACCAGAGGAAGGTGCGGACATATCGCATGAGTGACCTTAAATCCCTTATTCACCCCAAATCGGTTGCCGTCATCGGCGCATCGAAGACTCCGGGCAAGATAGGCTACGCGGTCATCGAGAACATAAAGGCCAGCGGCTACACCGGAGAAGTCTACCCCATTAACCCCAAAGAGCAGGAAATCGCAGGATATAAGGCCTACCCCAACGTTCGCGACATCGGAAAGCCCGTTGACGTAGCAGTCTTCTGCGTTCCTGCAGCTGCGTCTTTGGCCGTTGCCGAGGACTGTGGACAAGCAGGTGTCAAGCATCTTATCGTCATCACTGCCGGTTTCAAGGAGATCGGCGGAGAGGGCAAGAAGCTGGAGCAAGACCTGGTCGCCATCGCCAAGAAATACGGGATGAGGATCACGGGTCCCAACAACCTGGGCGTTATGGACACACACACGCCGATCAACGCCACTTTCGCCAAGGACTTCGCCCTGAAGGGCAATATCGCGTTCATCTCCCAAAGCGGAGCCTTGTGCGTGGCCATCCTTGACTGGAGCCTTCAGCGGGGACTTGGCTTCAGCCAGTTCATAAGCGTGGGCAACAAGGCGGACCTCAACGAAGCCGACTTCATCGAGGCCGCAGCCGAAGACCCGAACACCAAAGTCATCTGCCTCTATCTCGAGGACGTCGTGAACGGCGACAGGTTCATCGAAGCGGCGCGGAAAGCGACCCAAAGGGTCCCGGTTATCGTCTTCAAGTCTGGGATCACCGCGGCCGGAGCGCAAGCCGCCTCGTCTCACACCGGCGCTCTTGCGGGGTCCAACACCGCGTATGACGCAGCTCTAAGGCATGCGGGCGTCATACGGGCCAAGACGATGACGGAGCTCTTCGACTTGGCCATTGCCTTCACTACCCAGCCCGTGCCCAAAGGCAAGAACACGGTCGTCGTGACCAACTCCGGCGGCCCCGGCATCGTCGCTTCGGACGCCGTCGAGACCAACGGGCTCGTGATGGCCAGGTTCACGGACGAAACCCACAAGGAACTGGCCGAGAAGCTGCCTCCGACCGCCAACATCCACAACCCTGTTGACGTAGTGGGAGACGCCCACGCCGACAGGTACAAGATAGCGCTGGAAACCACCCTCAAAGACCCGAACGTGGACGCCGCCGTAGTCCTCCTGAGCCCGACTGCGGTCCTGGATACCGCCGAGGCCGCCCAGATCACGATTGACGCGGTCAAGGCCCATCCTGAAAAGGCCGTGGTGGCGTCCTTCATGGGAGGTGCCAAAGTCGAGGCGGGGGTCAAGCTCCTTAACGCCAACGGCATTCCCACCTATCCCTTCCCTGAGCCTGCGGTCGCGACGCTCCGCGGCATGATCGAGTTCGGGAAACTCAGGAAGGAAGTGGCCCAGGGCGCCGAGTGGATCTTCAACGACGTCGACAAGGAAGGCGTCAAAGCCGTATTCGCCAAGGTTCGCGCCGATGGACGCGACCTTCTGCTCGGGCCGGAGGCCGCTCAGGTGGCCGAGCTCTACAAGATCCCGGCAGCGCCCTCAAAGCTCGCCGGTGACGTCGACGCCGCCGTGGCCGCGGCCGAAGCCATAGGCTACCCGGTGGTCCTGAAGATCGCCTCACCCGACATCATGCACAAGACGGATGTCGGCGGAGTGAAGGTTGGCCTCAAGACCAAGGAGGAAGTGGTCGAGGCTTTCAAGACCATCCTTGAGAACTCCAAGAAGGCCGAACCCAACGCCAAGATCTACGGCGTGGAAGTCCAGAAAATGATGCCCAAGGGCGATGAGTTGATCATAGGTATGGCTAAGGACCCGACCTTTGGTCCCATGATCGCGTTTGGCTCGGGCGGCATCCTGGTGAACCTCTTGCAGGACGCTTCCTTCAGGCTCGCCAAGGGGCTCTCCAAGGCGGAAGTCGAGGAAATGATCACCGAGACCAAGGCGTACACTATACTCAAGGGCTTTAGGGGAGCGGCTCCCGACGACATCCCGGCCCTTGTTGAGGCCATCGGTCGCGTCGGACAGCTTTGCAGGGACTTTGATGAGATAGCCGAGCTTGACGTGAACCCTGTGTTCGCCTACGCCAAGGGCTTGTCGGCTCTTGACGTGAAGATCAGGCTGAAGTAAGGGCGTACCGCCCTCGAACGGCTGCTCATTCATTGGGCAGCCGTTCGTTTCTGAATGGGAGGCTTCGGGGCGAAATGAGACGTTTGGATTTGGATGCGGATTCGGAGACGACCGAGAGGTCCGGGAGGGTCATCCCAACCGGACGGCGCGGTGCCGTGAGTCGTCCTCTGGGTCAGAAGGCAACGAAATCCAGGAAGAAGGCGACCGGCTACATTAGGCACATGAAGGCCTTGGGTACCGACGCCAAGAACTACAACGACGAGATCCCCGACCCCGACCTCCTAATCCCCGAATAGGCACGGGGCAGGACGAGAAACCGGCGAGGTCAGAACTCTGTCGCGCCTGTAAACGTGAAGCCCCGAGTCTTGATTGCCGGACAGACGACGGACAGGAGTCCCGGCATGATCTTTTGAGGAGACAGAGCCTCCACCCGCGAGAACGCTCCCAGAACGCTCTCTGTGAACCGCATGTTCTTCAAACCTCTCACTATCCGGCCGTCTTCGATGAGGAATGTCCCGTCTCTCGTCATCCCCGTGATGATGGCTTTGCCGGGATGCACCGGGTTCACGTAGTGGAACCTGGTGATCAGTATTCCCTTCTTCATGGAGGCTATCATGTCGTTCACGCTCATGTTGTCGCCCGCCATGAAGAGGTTCAAAGGCAGCGACGGGAGCCACGCCATATCACCTATGGAGTGTCCGGTCGACTCTTTGCCCTCCCTCGCGGCGCTCAGGGAGTCATAGACCACTCCTCTTGCCACTCCGTTTTCGATGAGCATGACTTTCTGCTTGGGCACGCCCTCGAAGTCGAAGGGCATGGGTAAGCCCGAGGGGTCCAGGCCGTCGTCCCAGATGGTTATGTTGTCTCCGGCTATCTTCTCCCCCAGTCTTCCCGACATGAAGCTGGCTCCTTG
>CAZYFG010000106.1:6481-7416 GCA_964646835.1 uncultured Eubacteriales bacterium
CCCTCCTGGTACGCTTCCGCCGTGAGGCCCATGAACGCGAGGTACATGAGCATTTCCCGGACCGCGAGAGGCTCCAGGATCACGTCGTACTCACCCGGGGGTACCGACACGGGGTCTTGCGAGGACAAGCATTTCTCCAGCGCTGTCCCTGCGATCTCGGTCGGGTCTATCGCCGCGATGTCGAGGCCGGCCCCTTCAGCGTAGCCCGTCGACGTGGGACTCATGGCGACGCATGTCATCGAGGCGTCCGTACGCGCATAATAGGCCCTCACACCCTTGGAATTGCCTACCGCTATCTCCGATGCGCCTGTGGACAGGGCGCCCGCGATAGATAATCCCTTGTCTTTGGCCATGCGCGTGGCTCTAGCCACATAAGCGGCCCTCAGATCCGGCGGGCAGTTCAGTGTCCTCTCGTACATCGCCGGGGGGTTAGGAGGTACCGGACGAGGTCCCGGCAGCCCCGGCCAATCGGGCTCCTCGGGGACCAGCCGGGACGCGGCATCAGCGGCCAAAACGGCGCTCACCCGTTTGCCGTTAATGGCGCGGACTCGGACTTCACTGTCTGTCTGCGCGACGTTCTGGTGCACGTAGTTCTGGGTGAACCTGGTGAGGCTTTGGTCCTGTCCCATGACGGTGATCTCCACCTCTTGGGAAGGCGATGCTTCCAGGCACGTTTCTACGACCCACAGAAACTTGTCCTTACCGATCACGGTGATCACCTCTCAGGGGCTCTAGTTACGCGTGAGGGACTTCTGGATGGCAGCCCAGGCAGGATGCCTACCTTCCGGCCGCTTCCTTCAATCTTTGAACCACTTCATAGGGTACAACGACGCTTCCCAGATCTCCTCCCTCGCCCGATGCGGCCCCGTGGAAGTCTGAACCGCCGGTAGCGATGAGATGATACTTCTTGGCCAGATCACGGCACTTACGTCGAG
>CAZYFG010000107.1:0-7261 GCA_964646835.1 uncultured Eubacteriales bacterium
AGGAGCCCGGTCATGATGGTCTTTCCAGCTCCCGGGTCGTCCGCCAGAAGGAACCTCAAGGGCTGGCGGGTGAGCATCTCCCCGTAGACGGCGGTGATCTGGTGGGGGAGGGGTTCGACCAAGGACGTGTGTACGGCCATGTAGGGGTCGAAGAGGTAGGCGAGACGGATGCGCTCAGCTTCGGCGGTCAAACGGAAGAGATGGCCGTCGCCGTCGAAGCTCCAGGGCAGGCCCTGGGCCGCAAGTTCAAGCTGAGGTTCGCTGTCGCGGTAGAGAAGCGTGTTGCCGGGATTGCCGGCCTGGTCCTTGTAGGTGAGCTCGACGCAGGCGGACCCATGCCACTTGACGTCCAGAACGCTCACGGCCTGGCCGTGAAGGATGCCCTCCACGATTGCTCCGCGCTTCAGGTCCTCGAGTTCTACCATGATCCCCCAGAAGTCCGTAGGACGGGCGAGCGTTCCGCCTGAGTGTGAATACAAGTGTACAACTAAGGTCGGACAGGACGAAGCCTTGCAGGCAGTGCCGAGCCGTGCTTCGGTTTCTCGCCCATAATCCACCTACATAGTTGGTCTCGGCCAGTTGAGCATATCCCATGAGGGTCTCGAGAGACGCGTGGGATGCGCTGGAGATGACCCCGTTCTTAGGGGGTAGGGACACGACGCAGGTACCGTTGACGTGCCTGGGGGCCAAACCCGCATGGATATGCAGTTATGCATAGAAATATGCAACATGGCCAAGACCCCCGGCCGACGAGGGCACTGCGGTCGGTTTCTTCCCCGCTTCCCCCGGGGAGGGTTCGGGCGGGGACACAAACGCCACTGCGTTGGGTCCCCTGCCCGAGCCCGGAGCTCACCACCTACTTCAGTCGTTGCAGACTGATCCCCCCCACCCATCAGAGAGGTCCGTCTCATCTCCGGCTCACGGAGGGGGGGACTTTCTCCATGTGGTGTGTGTCTGTGAGTGGGTGTGGCCTACACAGTCGACACGGAGTTGAAACCCTGGGATTGTCTTCGCCCCTCTCTGCGATTGCGGAGGGCTTGGTGTTCTACTCCGCCGGGATTGTGAACACGTAAGGCTCGAAGTCGAGCGAGTAACTGCCGGCACGGCCCTCCAGGTAGATCTTGGTGGGGGCGCTGGGATCCATTGCCTCGAAGACGATGACACCGGATGTGCTGATGCCTGGCAAGATGTCCGACTGGACCTCGGGGTAGTCGCTGCCCCAGCTGTCTGGCTCGTACTGGGTGCTGCCCTGCACCGCCTTGGCGTTGAAGCTGTAGAAGCTCGCCTCATCGCCGGAGCCGTTCTCCACGGTCACGTAGACCCGCGTCTCCTCGGCTGCGAACTCCACTTTGCTGACGGTGACCGCCAGCCCGTGCTGTTTCTGGGTCAGATCCACTTCGGCGGTGCGCAGGGCTTCCGGGGCGGTCGCGGTTGCGTCTTCCACTTCTGCGCTTGTAGCGACGATGGCGGGTGCGGTGATGAGGCCGCCGAAGGCGTTCTCACCCTCGAAGACGTCGTGGACCACTCCGACCACATGCACGTAGTCCTGGTCCTTGATGCGGAAGTCAGGGTCGGAATAGAAGACCAAGGTGTTCCACTCGGCATTCCGAGGGTCGGCCCACATCTGCCAGTAGGTGCCATCGGCGTCTCTCTCCACGGCTGCGAACACCTGTCCGACGATGTCCACGGAAGCGCCTTTGTGGCCACCGGGGTCCGTATCCAGCACCGCCCAGTTCTCCATAGTGAAGAACTCAGGCTCGGTCGTTGTGGTCGGAGCGGTTGTTGTGGTGGATGCCGCCGTGGTGGTCGTTGTGCCGTCTGTCTCTTCCGACGTTCCTGTGGCAATGGAGCCGGCTGTGGTCGCCGTGGAGGCGACGTCAGAGCTGCCGCATGCACCGGCGGCCGCCACGACGATGACCAGCAGGGCGACGACTCCCACGGTCATGAACCATCCCCTGCTCCTCTTGTGTTGAACCTTCCATTGCCTGTCCATCTCTTCCCTCCCAAACCGGGCGTTGACGTTCTTCGCACTTTGAAGCGCAAGGTCATTCCAGTCTAGGAGACGCTCCGGACAGATGGATTGCCGTGGCGGTTCCGGTCGAACCCGAGGAGCCCTGTGTCGTGCCGATGTGTGCTCCTCGGGTTCCAGGAAGAGCCCAAAACAGGGTAAAGCGGTAACGTGGCTTTCTCCTACCCGAAAAGTATGTAGGGGTGGAGGAGAGACTACCTGCGGCCCCCTCTATACTTTTTGGGCTTTCACCCTCAAGAAGATCCGCGACCCACGGGGCCAGAGACCAGCGCCTGTGTCTGCTGGACCCCCCGTCCTCAGGTGTGATGAGGCCGTGCGCGTGAAGGTCCTCGAGCGCTCTCTGGGCGGTGCTCCCGGGCAGCCTGGAAGCGGTCTCGACCTCTCTCTTCGTGAGCGCCTGGGCGTGGTCGGCCAGGCAGTCGAAGACCCGTCGTCTGGCCGACGGCATGGAACTGACGGCTATGTGCCTAAGAACTGACCACCGGTCTTGGACGGGTATGTCCAGAATCCTCATCCCCTGCAAGAGTTGAGCCAGAACCAGGATCAGTCTCGGGGGTGCCTCTGATTCGGGGACATACACGATGGTGCGGCTTGTCGAGTCCCTCTGTACATGGCTGCGAGCTTTGGCCGCCAGCCGGGCGAGTCCGGCGAGACGCGTCTTGTCGTGTTGGTCCAAGTCGTCAGCGGTCTGGTCGTTCTCGAGGCCCGAGAACAGCTCACCGACAGTCCCGGAGAGGTCGGCGCGCATGGCGGTGCGTTGGTCGCGATGTTCCAACGCCGTCCAGCAAGCCCGGTCGTCCTCCAAAGTCGGCATCCGACAAAACACGAACCGCTCCCCCATAGAAGAAACGACGCTGTAGTGAGAGTCGATTACGTCCGTGCAGGCGGCGACTAGGCCGAGCTTTCCGCTCCATGCTAGGGACTGGCCTCCGTCGGTGCCGACGGTGCGTGTCCAGTGACCGTCGTAGATCTCGCGGAGGGCGGCGAGCAAAGGACCCTGACCAGTCTTGGCCATGGACAAGACGCTCGTGAAGTCTTTGACGATGAGCTGCCCGAAGTCGCCCACCTCCTTGAGCAGCCCGCCTTGCGCGCTCAGCGCTCGTTCCTTCTGGGATGTTCCGGACAGGAGCCCGCCCTCGCTCAGTGTGCCCACCACCCTCACTTCGGGCAGTTCCTTGAGCGACATCAGCAGTTCCGTCTTGCCGCTTGACGGGGCTCCCACCAGCATCAGCCAGACCGGTTCACCCTGGAGCCGGTTGCCGGCGGCTGTCCCGAGCGCCGCGTAGAGCGGTATGAGGCTCGGGAGGTAGAGCCACTTGCGAAACACGGTGACGACGTCGTGGATGCTGGTCAAGCTGCCTCACCTCTCTTTGCGGTCTGAACGCGGCGGGTTGCTCCTGCGGTGCCTGCTCCGAATCCACGCAAGGCCAGAGCTCTTGTCGCGGCGGATATGTCGCCTCCGTGGAAGAGGCGTGTGTAGGCGCCGAACTTATCAAAGGCTCTGTGTGGATCCAGCGTGGCGTTGGTGGAGAACACGTAGAGGTAGTCTCCCCAACCGTACGCTGTAGTGGCCGACACACCCCGCTCCTTCCCCGGCCGCCTCCAGTACTGAGTTCTGCCGTTGCGGAAGACCAACTGCCAGCCGGCGGGTTCCAGGATGTCAGGTCCCCAGCTTGCCCGCAGATTGAAGTCATCACCGGGCAGGAGGGTTCGAGAGCCGTACACTTGCGGTACTGACGCGCAACTGCGTGCTGTGGGCTTCTTGGGCGACGCCGGCTCGTCGAAGCTCTTGGCCAGATCCAAGAGGTCTTCTCGCTCCTCTCTTGAGATGACCGGGATGGTGTCGAAGGTCCCGCTGATCCTCAAGTACGGCTTTCCGGATGCGTGTACTCCCCCGCAAGAAGGAGACACTATGACGTAGGCTCTCTGGCCTCTGGTCTCGATGAGCACCTCGCGACTTCCTTCTCGACCGGTCCGACGCGCAAGCACCGTGCTCGCGCCTACGGCTTCGCTATGAAGGAGAAGGTGGACTCCGCGAGGGGTCTTCTCCAGGTAGGCCTTTTCCAGTCTCTTCAGCAACCCACGTAGGCCACAGTCTCGGGCGCGGTTGCGGAACATCTCGTAAGCTTCGTCACTTTCGAAGTCGAGTGCCTCCAGATTCTTGCTGACGCTGCCGCAGACGAGGGCAAGGCCTTGCTGGTCATGCTCGATGAACAACGTTTCCATTTCTTTCAGCGTCGGTCTCCGCGACTGGAAGTCTCCCCATTTCACGGGAGGCACCTTGGAACCGTCGGCCTTGATGGGGATGACGGAAAGACCCGCATTCCACGCTCTGAGGGCAGCGGTGCGGATTCTCTCCGCGACTGTCACGGGAGCGCCGGCGCGAGTCTTCTTCGCTGGGATCAGTGTCATTTGTCCTCCTCGACGCCCAGGACTTTGAGCAGAGCAGCCTTGGAGACCATCATGCGGCGCCCACTTCTGATAACCGGCACTGGCAGAAGTCCCCGCCGCGCATGGTCGTAGGCCGTCGTCCGAGAGAGGCGAAGGATCTTGGCCAGTTCGTCGATGCTGAGCACGTGAGGAAGGTCGGCTAGAGATGGAGAGAGAACCGCGTTTGACAAGATGAACCTCCTGGTTCGCTTCCTGACAGGGCATTCCGGGCTTGCTCCTGTCGCGACTGCTTGTGTCCCGGTGGTGGTAGTCTATGCTATTATGTACCGGTCATAAAACGGCGACATGCCATATACATGAGCCTATTTTCAGGGGGTTTTGGGGGTCTTGGCGGAACCGATTGCGCCGAGCACATCGCGGTGGTGGCGATTCACCGGCTATGAAGTGGTGGAGGGATCCATCCGCCCTGCACCCGCTGCCGAACTGGTCGAGTACGACCCATGGGAGGACTACCTGAGCGCGCGCGGCCGGGGGGTGGACAGAGTTCCTCCTTACCAGTCACTGCTTCAGCTCACTGAGGGACTGACGACTGAGGAGCTCAAGCTGCTTTTCAGCGGAGAGGCCGTGTGGCTCAAGCTGGGAGCCAAGAGGGAGAAGGAGCTGCTTCGTTGGTGTTCGCGGCACGGGCTTCTGGGCATCGTTCCTCATCTGTACTCAGCCCTTCGCCTGCCTATTGCCGTTGTTGCCGCACGGTGGCATTCCAACGGCGCCGAAAGCTGGAAGGTGCTCTTTGATCTAACAGTCTTCCAGCGCACTCACGACGGTTGGATCACTCGTCCCATGCGCTTCGAGGCAGGTGGTGATGAGGCGGTCCGGGTTGCGGAGTCCCTGCTGGCGAGTAGCCGTCTGGTGCCAGTCGACATCGGCGAAAACGCAGGCGATTTCGCTCCCTCCGGAGCAGACATGTTCCGTGGGCAGTTGAGTCCAGAGGAGCTAAGGGAGTTCGTGCATCACACGGAAGTGCTCGACGAGACCTGGAAAGACCTCAGGGCGGAATCGTGGCTGTCGGGGCCTCATCGAGTGCTGAGAGGAGCTGTCAACGTGACGGAGCTTCTCGATGACTTCTTCCCCAATCTGGAGGGCGACCGTCCCGCCCGGCCGCTGTCACCCGATTTCTGGGCCACCTATGCGGAGCCCGTCTCTCTCTTCATGCACTGGGCCGTCCGCTTGAAGCTGGCCATTGAGACTCTTCGGGGGAACGAACGTGCGGGACTATGGTCGGCGCTGGTCGGCCGTCCCCTGGAGCCGGACTTCGGGCGTCTTGTTCTTGACCGACTGCTTGAGCCCATCAGTCCGGTCATCGAGGAACGGGGCCCGGGGGAGGGATACCGCCTGGGATGGTCGACTCCATCGCTTCTGGCCGGTCTTGGCATGATGATCACTTTGGACCTTGTGGAAGGCCGGCGCGTTCACGTGTGCGAGGCTTGCTCCACCGTGTTCCTGTCACGCGCCTACCAGGTCAAGTTCTGTTCAGACAGGTGCGCCAACAGAATCAGGATGCGGCGTCGGCGTGAACGTGAGCGGCAGTCGCAGGAAGAGCGGTCGGCCGGAAAGGAGGAGCGGAGGTGAGCATCCGCAGGCGGGGTAAGAATTCGTGGGAGATCACGATTTCACATGGCTTCGACCCTGTGACCGGTGAGCGGATCCGTACCTTCCACAGCTTCAAGGGCACCAAACGCCAAGCGGAGGAAGAACAGACCCGGCTGTTGCATAGGCGGGATTCCGGGCTCAGCATCGAACCTTCGAAACTGACAGTGGCAGAACTTCTGCGGGAGTGGCTGAAGTCGCGGCCCAATCTCGCGCCTAAGACGCGCCAGGGCTACGAGCACATCGTGGAGGAGCATCTCATCCCCGACCTAGGTACACTGCGGCTGACGAACCTGAAGCCGGCCAACATTCAGAGGTACTTCAACGACAAGGCGGATCCGGAGGATCCTGGGAAGCCCAAATTGTCGTCAACGACGCTCCATCATCACTACGCTGTGCTTCACGCGGCGCTTCGCTACGCCGTGAAGATGCAGTACCTGCCGTACAACCCGTCAGAGGCGGTTGAGCCACCTAAGGTCCGCAAGAACGAGATGAAGGTGCTTGATCAGGATCAGCTCCTGGAGCTCCTTGAGGCGGCGCGGGAAACGAATCTGTACATCCCCGTTCTCATCGGTGCCTGCACGGGGCTCCGTCGAGGGGAAGTGCTCGGCCTGAAATGGGAGGACATCGACTTCTCCAAGAATCAGCTCACGGTCTACCGCTCGCTGCAGAGAATCAACGGCGAGACCTTCTTCAAGAGCCCGAAGGGCGACCGCGTGCGCACTATTCACATAGGACCCGACCTGGCGAGGGAACTCAAAGCCCACCGGGAACGGCAGGCCGAGGTTAAGGAGCGGATGGGTGACGACTACAGGGACACGGACCTGGTGTGCACGACCGAGAACGGGGAGTGGCTCAATCCCGGATCATACAGCGCCGCCTTCAGGGCGTTCCGCGAGAAGCTCGACCTACCGGCCATTCGGCTCCACGACCTTCGGCACACCAACGCGACTCTACTGCTGGATCAACGCGTTCCCCTGAAGGTCGTCAGCGAACGCTTGGGACACAGCACGACCAAGCTCACTGGAGACACGTACGCGCATGTGCTCGAGGGGCAAGACCAGCAGGCCGCGAAGGTGTTCGACCTCGCTCTCAGACGGGCCCGGAAGAAGACGGCCAAGGCCAACGGCGGTTCCTGAGGACTGGGCTCACGCGTCCACGCCGCAAGCGGAGACTAATTCCCGCTGTCCTGCA
>CAZYFG010000108.1:0-245 GCA_964646835.1 uncultured Eubacteriales bacterium
GGCTACCAACGAATAGAGCTGGTCGTTACGCTCGCGCTCACCGGTCATCTTGTCGATTTCAAGGCAGGCCAGCCCTGGCGTCCTGGCTCTTGCGGTAGGACCTGACGGCCATCTTGACGGCCAACTCAAGTACCACAGGGATGAAAATCCACCACATGTACTTGACGATGTTAGCGCCGGTGGTAAATTGACCCCATGGGGGTGCGGACGTTTTCTTGGACCTCACGCATAGCCTAGAGCCCGCC
>CAZYFG010000108.1:300-5897 GCA_964646835.1 uncultured Eubacteriales bacterium
ACCTATCGAGCGTTCGCATGAACTCCCCGACGCTGACCCCGGCCCACGATCTTCCGTAGAACACCTCGTTCTTCACTCGCCCGAAGAAACCTTCACATGCTGTTTGGGCCCAATCTTAATGTCGGTGAAATAGGGCCTTAGAGCCGAATTGCTTGTCGGTGACAGGAAAGCCGCGTTCCGTGTCGTAATCGGGAACGGGGTTTTTGTTTTGTGAGCGAAAAGGGCGAAGCCTGCTCCCGCGTTTAGTTTGGCGACTGACCAGGAACAGGCTCCCTGCAAACCCCAAGGGGGCTTACTAATGGTAATCGTACTGCCACTCCTTGTGTCGATCAAGGAGTATCTGAGAGCGTATCGAGACAAGTCGCCGGACATGGAGATCCAGTGCCCATGCTGCGGGCGGCGACTCCGCAGGCACGGGTGCTACTACCGAAGAGTAGTGCTTGGTTTGGGGATCCATCTGGTTCCGGTCTACCGCAGATTGTGCCCGCGATGCCGTCGCACGTTCAGCCTGTGTCCATGTTTCCTAAGGCCGTACAGCCAATTCGCCTTACCCGTGCATGAGGCCGTGGCTCGCCTTTTGGTTCAGGGAAGGAGCCCGGATGCCATTGCGGAACGCCTTTGCCAAGGGCCGCAGGTGGGCGGAGTGTCGGGAAGGACCATCCAGAGATGGCAGAGCGGGTGGAAGGCCGGAGCAGGTGACCTTCTCGGTTCCTTGTCTGAACGTGTACTGTCTTTGTCACCGGGAACGGACCTCACTCCGTTCTTTCCCCCGGTGAGAATGCCGAGGGGAAGCCTTCGGGCGATGCTTTGGTTAGGGGGATTTTACCGGGACCTGGTGTGGGAGGCTCGACGCCCATCCCTTTTTGCTTTCCTGCGGCTCTCTTTTCCCTCCCTGTCGGTACCCTGACTCACGCCGTCATTGCGCATGAACGCTGGTTTTGAGGGGCTTTCGCGACCTCAAGACTCCTGAACCTTGCCTGCCTGCGCCTTCTTGCGGGTGTCACTCGTCAAGTCGCCACAATCTTTGTCACTCCCTACCTGTCGCTTTGGCAGCGACACTAGACTCAAAGACTCTAGGAGAAACAGTGACCGAGGAACAGTCAACGCTCATCGCCAACTTCCGTTACGGAGTCATTGCTCCCATGGTGGTACAACCGCCGGCACGGGGGGAGCAGGCTCGGATGCTCCGGGGACTCGCGGGACGAGAGTACAACATCCCTTTCAGCGCCTCGACCAGAATCCACGAGCGAACGCTGGAGCGGTGGCTCTGCGCCTACAGGAAAGGAGGCCTGGAAGCCCTCAGACCCAAGCGACGCGCTGACAGCGGCAGTTCAAGGACAGTGCCGGAAGCAGCGTTGGAGAAAGCCAAGGCGCTCAAGAAGGAAGTCCCCCAGCGCAGCGTGCCTCAGATCATCACCATGCTGGAGATGGCGGGAGAAGCGGAAAAGGGCCAGCTCAAAGAGAGCACATTGCGACGGCATTTGGGGCCGGTGGAGAAAACCTCCTCACGCCGTCCAAAAGCTCACCGCCGTTTCGAGTCTCCGCACCGGAATCACACATGGCAGGGAGACTGCCACCACGCGCTTTACCTGCCCGACCCCGAAAACAAGGGCAAGAACTGCCAGGCCTACTTGATCGCCTTCATAGACGATTACTCCAGGTACGTTGTCCACGCGGAGTACTACTTCGAGGAGCGGCGTTCCAAACTTGAAGACTGTCTCAAGAAGGCCATCCTGAAGTTCGGGGTTCCCAGCCGTCTGTATTGCGACAACGGAGCCATCTACTCGGGTCCGCACCTCGAAAGAATCGCCGGGGAACTGGGTTTCCACCTGATCCACTCCCGGCCGGGAATGCCTCAGGGTCGTGGGAAGATAGAGAAGTTCTTCCAGTATGTCGACAGGAGTTTCAAACCCGAGGCCTACGCCCTGATTGCCTCCGGAAAACTCTGCACCCTGGAAGAACTCAACAACTACTTCTGGGCGTGGCTTGAGGTCTATCACCAGAAACCTCACGGGTCTTTGAAGAAGACACCCAAGGAGCGCTTCGAGGAGGACCAAACGCCCCTACGCAAACTGGACCCACTGAGAGTCCGCCAGAGTTTCCTTTGGCAGGAGAAACGCAGGGTCGACAAGACCGGGTGTTTCACTCTGGATGGCAACACTTACGAAGTCAGCGCCGCCCTCGTCCGCCGGCAGATCACTGTTCGTTACGACCCCTACGACCTAAGCGTCATTCAGGTGTTCTACGGTGGAGAGGCCTATCCCGACGCGGAGCCCCTTGACTTGAGAAAGCCCCGCCACCGGGACCTGGGACAGGTATCCCGAACACCTACAATCACGATAAACCTTAACTTCCTTGAACTCGCCAAACGTCAGTACGACGAGGAGTTGCGCAAGAGACTCGGCGCAATGCGTTTCCCATGCCCGAAAGAGGAGGAGACGGCAAAGTGATCAGGAACTATTTCGGCCTCAAGGAGACCCCTTTCACCAAGTACGTGCCCACCGCCAACCTCTACCGGAGTCAGGCGTGGCAGGAGCTTTCCGCCCGGTTGGACCACATAGTCAAAAGCCGTGGCTTAGGCGTCATCACAGGTGAAGTGGGCGCGGGCAAGTCGACCGCGGTAAGGGCCCTTTCCGACAGGCTTGACCCCATCCGCTACCCGTTCATCTACATCGCCGATTCGGCGCTGGAGCCTCGGAGTTTCTACAGAGAGGTGCTCTCCCAGTTCGGGGTCACACCGGCCTACTACCAGAGAGACGCCCGTCGCCAGTTCGACCGCATCCTCATGGACGCCTACGAAAACCAAGGCAAACAACCCGTGTTGGTCATTGACGAAGCCCACCTGCTCTCTGCGTCCATGCTCGCGGAAGTGAGATTCCTCACGAATTTTCGGTTCGATTCATTGTGCCCCTTCGCACTGATCCTCGTCGGCCAGCCTGAGCTTCGGGCCACATTGCGATTGCGGGCTTTGGAGCCGGTGCGCCAGAGGATCAGCGCGCGGTATCACCTCGGAGGGCTTGAAGAACACGAGACCAAGGCATACATCGAACATACGCTCAAACAGGCGGGAGCGTCCAGACCACTGTTCAGCGAGTCCGCCATCGCCCATATCCACTCCATATCCAGGGGAATCCCACGAGTGGTCAACAACCTTTGCACCGCGTGTCTCTTGGATGTCATCGCGCAGGGGGGGCTTGTCGACATGGCAAACGTCCAGCGCGTCCAGTTGGACTACGAGCAGCTGTAGAGTAGATTCAAGGATTCAAGACACAAAAGCGCCACGAGGGCTCCCATGAGGGGCCCTCCCTTTCCTTCGTACGCCGGCCTTCAAGCCGCCATCCATTCCGAGCGTTCCGTCAGCGCCACGCAATTCAAGCGCTTCGCCGACAAACAGCGTGAGCGGCAACAAGATACCGCCTCATCCCCTACGGGGAAGAGAGCACATGGATACATCCGATTTCGGCGACAGGTGTCCTGACTGCGGATGCAGGAAAGGCCACTATCACCACCATAACTGCGACATCGAAGAATGTCCTGCCTGCTGCGGACAGATGCTCAGCTTCTTCTGTGACATCACGATCTTCACGACGAAGTGAAACGGTACATCGAAAAGCAAGCCAGAGGCGGCAAATAGGGTCTTCGGGAGCGCTGGAGAAAGAGCGTGTCCCCGGAACTCAAGCGCAGACTGTCCCGCAGCTTCCGAGGCAGGAGGAGCCGGCCTTTGTTGTCCATTTTCGCCGTCATCCGGTAACTGCTCATACATAGCGCCTCCCTCGTGGGAGATTCCCACTCCAGTATACCCGTCATACAACAACGCCACAATGGCTACGAGGTCTCGCCAACCAATGACTATGGGACTTGCCACCGCTGTTAGCCGACCTATGCCCTTGTGTTGGTTCTCGTAGCAGTCGCCTTAATCATGGTCCTGGGGGAACTCGGAGCAACCTTGGAACTCAAGATTGAAAGCGTTATCGATAAACTGAATGACGCCAATCCTGGAACATGATCACGAAATTACTTCGGGATTCTGACGGTCAGGCTCTGGTCGAGTTCAGCCTCGCCGTGTTCCTGCTCGTAATGATCCTTTTCTCAATCCTGGAGGGCGGACTCCTCATGAACGCCAAGACTGTTCTCACTTCTGCCGCCAGAGAGACGGCCAGGGTTTGCGCGGTTGAGGGCGGGAGGACTCCGGGTGCACTCCAGAGGCTCAGCGACAGCCTGACTGCAGGAGGCATAGACCCCGATGATGTGACGGCTCTCATCTCACCCGGCCAGGCGATCTATGGGACCACCATACGGGTGGAACTCCACTACGACTACGAAGTCGTGAGTCCTGTCGTGAGGGCGATTGTGGGAAACACGATCCCTTTGACATCCAAGGCGGTGACCAGAAGTGAGTTCGTTCCGAGGTAGCGTGAAGCGGAGAGGAGGTCTCCGGTCGGGACTGCAGGTGCGATCACCCTCGGAGGATGGCGGGGTCCTCGCCCTGGTCGCTGTCTTCCTTCCTGTTGCGGTCCTTACTATGGGGATGGTCCTGGACCTAGGAATGGTGTACTTCGCTAGGAGGGCGGTGCAAGGAGCGTGCGACCTAGGTGCTCTGGCGGGAGTCCTCGAACTGGACTGGGACGCACTGGCCTCAGGGGATGTGCGCATCGACCCTACAATGGGCGAGGCGAAGGCCGTCCAAGTCGCAAGCGAAAACCTAGGGGCCTTGGCGAGTGTCATCCGCGTGATGTCCCTTTCGGCTCATGTCTTCAACGCTCCGGACCGGGAAGAACCCACAGTTCGAGTTCAGTGCCTGTTCAAGGTAAGAGCTCACTTCCTTGGGTTTCTTCCCGGGCTCGGTGACGGTATCCCGTGCTCTGCTGATTCGGAGGGCTCAGTCGTTAGGCGAACCAAATGGTAGAAGGGTGGTAGATAACAGCTTTGGCGAGGTCCAAAAGGAGTTCTGACTCCGATCGTGTTCTGTCTTACACTCAAGACGGTAGTACGCTTGTATGTGTAAGACGCGAGGTGATTCCGGTGACCGTAGTCACATTGTCGAACAAAGGACAACTGGTGATTCCAAGCGAGATCAGGGAGAAGTACAACCTCTGCAAGGGTGACAGGTTCCTGGTGAGAGACGTAGGAGGGAAGATTGTGTTGGAACCACTTCCCCGGCACCCGTTGCTTGAGTTGAGAGGCGCTTTCAAATCGGGAGCGGGCGCGGTGGACTTGCTCCTACGTGAGCGCGAGAATAACCGGATCAGGGAGGATGACAAACATAGCCGGTAGGTACGTATTGGACGGTTCAGCCCTCATCGCGTTCCTCTGGGACGAGGCCGGCGCACAGACGGTCGAAGACATCCTGGTAGAGGAAGACGCGGAAGTGTTCATGAGCGCGATTAACTTGGGAGAGGTCTTGTACATCGTGCACAGGCTGGCCGGCGAACGGGCTGCCGCCGCGGTGGAAACGAAGGTTCTTGAGACGCCCAAACTGCGGGTCATTGACGCGACCTGGCCAAGAGTAAAGCGAGCCGCGGAGATCAAGGTGGACGAGACGCTTTCCCTTGCCGACTGCCTCTCCGCGGGGCTCGCCCAGGAGAAAGAAGCCGTGC
>CAZYFG010000108.1:5931-6264 GCA_964646835.1 uncultured Eubacteriales bacterium
ACACAGCCTTGCAGGCGTCTGGGAGCTACCGTTAGAATGGTCGCGGGGTGTGCAGATGATTGGCCGTCAGGATATCCAAGATATAGTTGATAGAATCGTGAAGGGGTATGACCCCGAGGCGATCATTCTTTTTGGTTCTCAGGCGCAGGGAACTGCAGGTGAGGACAGCGATGTGGACTTACTCATTTTGAAGCAAGACTCTCGCCGGTCTGTGGAACGCAATCGCGAGGTTCGCAGGTTTCTGGCGGGAATCACGCACCCCATTGATGTCTTCGTTAGGACTCCTCAGGAATACGAGCAGTTGCGCCATGTGGTGGGTTCGCTCGTGTATGA
>CAZYFG010000108.1:6274-7241 GCA_964646835.1 uncultured Eubacteriales bacterium
TCCCACCAAGGACGTGTAGTCTATGAGCGAGAGTCTCGAAAAGGCTAATCTTGTGAGAAGGTGGATGAGCCTCGCCTGCAGTGACTTGGCATATGCGCGCAAGAGCCTTGGGCTTGGCGAGCAGTTCAACGACAAGATCTGCTTTCATAGCCAGCAGGCCGCCGAGAAAGCCCTAAAGGCGCTCCTGATTGCTCTAGACGTACGTCCCCCAAGGACACATGACATTCGAGCTCTTGTTGCCTTGGTCTCCAACGCTTTCCCTGACTTGCTTGATGCGCTCACGCCAGTTGTTGATCTAACGGACTATGCGGTTGAGATTCGTTATCCTGATGAATGGTATGTGCCGAAAACTGCGGAGACCGAGCGTGCCATCGAACTCGCTCACAAGGCCATCATGGTGGTCGATGCGAGGCTAATTTCGATGGGTTATTGCGTGAGCCGGCATACCTAACGGGAGGCGGCTCACGCTTCCCAGGTAGTTGAGGCGCCTTGGGAAAGACGCATACTCAAGGGAGACACACGGGGGTGAGTCCGTTGAAGCGTACGGTCGGCACGTGGGGAAATAGCTTGGCTGTCAGGTTGCCGAAAGAGATGGCGAAGGACCTCAACCTCGAACTCGGGGCTCCGGTTGAGGTCCGGTCAAATGGAAAGGAGATCGTCATCACGCGAGCCGTCGGACCTTATTCTTTGTTCGATCTGGTTTCGAAGATCGCCCCCGCGAACTGCCACCTGGAAGTCGCTACTGCCACTGCTGGAAGCGAAGTATGGTAGATACTATTCGCTGCGACCGAGCAGCTCGAACCCGCTTCCATAATGCCAGAGAGACGGCTCTCTGGAGTTGAGAGAAAAACAAGTTGGAGATGGGGAGACGTACGCTTAGCATGTCTCCGTAGCAGGTAGGAGCGTTGGAGCTCGGCTGGCCAACGATGATCCCTAATTTGCCGTCCTGAACCCAGACTCCCAGCAT
>CAZYFG010000109.1:0-1251 GCA_964646835.1 uncultured Eubacteriales bacterium
AAAAGGGGGAATGCCGCCTGAGACGTGAACTGGGCGACCGGAACCAACCCATTCCTTATGGCAAGGGGCGCGTAGCCGACCGAATGCTGGACCGCGTGGCCGACCTCGTGTGCTGCTATGGCAATTGCCGCTACAGACGGGCTGTCATACGTGGTCTCGGAGAGCCTGAGAGTTCTCGCACGAGGGTCGTAATGGTCGGTGAGTCGCCCTCTATGCTTCTCTATCCTTATATCACCGAGGCCGGCGTTCCTGAGCAGCGAAGCGGCCACCTCCACGGCCGTACGACCGCTTCGAGACGTGAGCCTCGAATAGGTGTTGTAGGCGGACTGCACTTTCGCTTGTGCCCACATGGCGAAAATCATGGCCGGGATTACGAAAATGTAGAAACCCTGATCCCACCACATCACTTCTCTTCCCTCCCATCGAACACCAAGGTCTTGGACCTCTGTCCCAAGAGAAACGCTTGGGCGCTCATGATGTTCCGGCCTTCCGGTTGGACCTCCAGGACGGCTACGGGAACATCACCGCACTGAACGAGCGCCGATTCGCCCTCTACTCCAATTATGCTACCCGCACGGTGGGGTCCTGCAGACGTCTTCTGAGAAAGCCGGGTCTCCCATATCTTTATACGCTTTCCATCCAGGTAAGTAACTGCTCCCGGCCTGGGTGAAAGGCCCCTCACCAGGTCATGGACTTCCGAGGCCGGCTTCGTCCAGTCGATCACCTCTTCTCCTTCCCGGAGGCGCGGGGCGTAGGTAGCCCAGGACTCGTCCTGAGGGACTCTGGGAACCGTTCCGGCGGCCATGAGGCCGACAACCTGGATAAGGGCGTGGGCGCCCAGAGAGGCCAGCCGCTTCTCAAGGGTCCCGAAGGTCTCATTGGGGCCAATCTGGACTTCGCGCTGGAGCGCGATGTCTCCGGCGTCCATCTTCTCGCTCATGTGCATGATGGAGACCCCTGTGACAGTGTCGCCTGAAAGGATTGCCCTCTGGATTGGATTGCCGCCCCTATATTTCGGCAGGAGGGACGGGTGCACGTTCAGGCACCCGATCCGGGGCGCTTCCAGGATCTCCTTGGGAAGCTTCTGCCCGAAAGCCGCCACGATGACGAAGTCGGGCCGTACTTCGAGGATCCGCTTTATGACCTCGGGGTCTCTCAATCGCTCGCATGTGAGGACCGGCAAATCCAGTTCCAGTGCCCTGGCCTTCACGGGTGTGGGGCGCAGCTCCCGCTTCCTGCCGAAAGGCCGGT
>CAZYFG010000109.1:1261-7211 GCA_964646835.1 uncultured Eubacteriales bacterium
GCTGGGTAACCACAAGATCGACCTTGACGCCTGCCCCAACCAATTCATCCAGCGAAGGCACGGCGAACTCGGGGCTCCCCATGAAGACCGCCCGGATCTCCGACTGTTCGGTCTCCTCGCCCCCCGGCTCGGCTGAGGGCTCTTCCTTCTTGACCTCGGAGATGGTCGTGGCCCGGTCGGTGTACAACACGCCGTCCAGGTGGTCGATCTCGTGGCAGAGAGCCCTGGCAAGATACCCCTCGGCGTCCACCCATACGTCATGGCCGTCACGGTCGAGGGCCTTCACGCTCACCTTGAGAGGCCTCTCCACTTCGCCGATGTAGCCGGGGAGACTGAGACATCCCTCGATTCCCGCCTGGTTCTCTTCTGAAACCGAGACTATCTCTGGGTTCACCAAGAAGAGAGGGCCTTCTCCAATATCCACAACGACGATCCTCTTGGAGAGCCCAACTTGGGGCGCGGCCAATCCCGCCCCCGAGGCGTTTCGCATGGTCTCCAGCATATCGTCTAGTATCTTGCGTACCGCGTTGTTCACTCGAGGCACGGGCCGTGATATTTTTCTCAGTATCGGGTCTCCGAACTGCTTGATCTCCAGGATAGACAACAAAACCACCTTCGCTTGCCAAATCACGCTTTAAGCCATGACGCCCTTCATATCAATCGCCTTAGATCATATGACCATGTGGGGGACGATTGGTCACCGGTTGAAGCCGTCTCATACTTTACCCGGTCTCAACGGGGTCCACGTCCACCAAGACCCTCACCGCGCCGGACGTCGAGATTTCCCTCAGAACACGGCGGCTTTCCGCCACCATCTCTCCGTGATCTTCGCCCTTAAGCGCGACGTGCCAACGGTGAACGCCCCGGACTCTTGCCTTGGGAGCCGGTGCCGGTCCAAGCACCCTGATACGACCGTCCCCCGAGAGCTTCGAGGCGAACTCGGATGCCGCCGCCGCGACTCTTTCCAGGTTTCTCCCCTCAAACCTAACCATGAAGAGCTTTCTGAACGGAGGATATCCCAGCATCCGTCTTTCCTGCAACTCTACCTCGTAGAATTGGTCACTGTCTTCCAAGCCTCTCACTGAGTGATGGTCTGGGTTGCGAGTCTGGACGTAGAAGGCCCCCCGCGAGCCAAAACTCGGATGAACAAGGTCTTTTAGGCCCGAAAGCAGGTGGTAAGCCCGTTCGGACGCGCGGAAATCGGGCACGCTGAGAGCGGTGTCGAGAGACAAGACGCCGACGACAAGGACGGGCGGTAGACCGCTCTGCCCCAGAACGAGTTGCGTGGCTATGAGACACGAGGGACTTGCCTCGCTGAAAGCACTCAATACGCTTCTCACGGGAGTGCTCCGTGCTGCATCTTGGTCCAGCCTGAATACGGGCACTCCAGGGAACTTCCTCAGGAACTCCGCCTCTGCCTTCTCAATGCCAACACCTGAAAACCTCCACCTGTGCCCGCCGCATGTGGGACAGACAAGGGGAGCGTCATCCCTGAAGCCGCAGGTGTGGCACACCGTCCGGCTCTCTTTGGAGTGGTATGTCATGGGCACGCCGCACCTCGGGCAGGATATTACGTTGCCGCAGTCCCTGCATGATACTTGAGTTGAATCGCCCCGCCGGTTCAGGAACAAAACCGCCCGAAACCCCGAAGCGAAGGCGGCCTCAAGCTCATCGTGAAGCGGCTGAGAGATGATGTCCCTGCCCGGGCGGGATTCCTTGAGGTCAACGACTGTGAGTCGCGGATGGCTCTCGCCTGTAACCCCGGCGCCTGTGCCCACCGCGCCTGCGACCCCCGGGCTTACAGCGCCCGACCCTTCCTCCGTCTGCGGCGCCCCCTCCCGGAAGCACGACCACCGGCCGCACCGGATGCTTTCTACCGCCTCGACGCTTGGGTAGGCGCTTCCGAAAACCACCGTAGCACCGCTTGCGCCGCGGGCGAGAGCCACGGTCCTCGCGTCGAACAATGGCCACTCAAGAGACTTGTAGGAGGCGGAAGGCTCTTCGTCGAGAACGATGAGCCCCAGGTCGCGAAGAGGCGCGAACGCGGCCGAACGTGTTCCTGCCGCTATCCTCATCTCTCCCCTGGCCAAAGAAAGCCATCCGGCCCTCCTTATGAGACCTGTGATCTCGGAGTTGACCGCGCATACCTTGCCGGGGAACTTGCCGTTCAGCCTTTCCAAGGCGCCTTCCAGGACCTTCGTCTCGGGACATAGGAAAAGGACGCTCCTTCCCTCCTGAAGCACGGTTTCCGCGAGCATGAGGTAGCTGTTCCACCGGAAGCCGGTGCTACCCCAGTAATACTGAACGGGGATATTCGCAATCTTGCCGGTCAGTTCGGAAACCCGAGAGCCCGACGCCTCCTGCCCGCTATCCCCCGGCCCCGGTGCCTCCGGCCAGTTGTCCCGCGGACCCAACTCCTTCTGCCCGCTATGCTGCGGACCCAACAGCCCCGGAAGATCTCCCTCCTTGAGCACCCTATCGACGCTCTTTCGGGGCACTACCGGCGGGTACAGGCATGACCACGCCGATGCGGTGGAAGCGCAGTAGTGGCGTCCCAACGCTTCCGCCAAGCTCAAGAGGTCCGGCGGCGGAAGAAAAGAAAGGTCGTATATCTCCTCTACCGGTTTTGTGCTGAAGGTTGGGGTCTCGACGGCAGGCCCAAGGACGAAGCCGTCTTTCTTGGAGCCACCAAACGGCACCCTTACTTTGGTCCCTCTCGGGAGTGCGACCTCCTGGGGGCACCAATACGTGAACGGCCGGTCGCCAACGGCCGGCACGTCCACGATGATGTCTAGGTATGTGACGTCCATGGGCATTCAGCAGAGAGGGGGCATGCCCCGCGTCTCATAGGAATGGCTCGGACTGACGGGACTCTTCTTCATCCTCCGGGGTTCCTTCAACCTCAAGGGGCGGCGCTGGGTCGTGCTTCTTGAAGGTCACTATGACTTTTCCGCGGCTGATCTCGTCCAGCGCCATGGTCACGGGCTTTTTGCCCGAGCCTGCCGGTTCCTCTTTCCTATCCACAATCTCCCTGGCCCTCTTGGCCACCGCGATCACCAATGCATACTTGGAGCTCAGTGCTGAGCGGTCGGATCCCGCTTCAGTCATCATTAGCCGTCCTCCTCTTGGAACGGGCCCGCTCTCCCGCCACAATAGCGGACAGCCTGTCTGTTGCCCGGTCAAGATCAGAATTGATGATAACATAATCATACCCACTGAGATCAGACATTTCCAATTCTGCGCTATCCAGCCTGACACGCCTGTCCAGGTCCGACTCGGTGCCTCTCCCCAGTATCCTCCGCCGGAGCTCGTCCATGGAAGGCGGCAGCACAAACACGAAGACGCCTTCCGGGTAAAGGGCTCTCAACGTCCGGGCCCCCTGAACGTCCTTTTCGAGGATGACGTCGGCGCCCCGTGAGAGAGCGTCCTCAACCGGCTTCCTGGGAGTACCGTAGAAGTTCCCGTAAACAGAAGCCCACTCGACGAGCTCCTGCCTGTCCCTCATGGACTCAAATGCTTCCCTGGATAGAAAGAAATAATCCACTCCGTCAGTCTCGCCCGGCCTGGGTGGACGGGTGGTAACGGAGGGACAAAAAACGAGGCTCGCATCCGACGCCTGAAGGTTTCGCCTAAGCGTCCCTTTGCCGCATCCGGACGGAGCGGTTATGACGAAAAGCCTTCCTCTTGACATAGGTACTTATTATCTATCTCTAGTTACCTACGATCGTCAAGCCTGGATACAACCGTTTCAGGATTCACGGCGCTCAGCACAATATGTCCGGAATCGGCCACAATAACCGCGCGAGTGCGCCGGCCATGAGTTGCGTCCACAAGCATCCCCCGGTCTCTGGCTTCTCCGATGATCCTTCTCACCGGAGCGCTCTCCGGCGACACCATAGCCACAATTCTGTCTGCGGAGACGATGTTGCCGAAACCGATATTCACCATGCGGATGCCCATGGAAACCCCCTGACTACTTCTCCAGGAAACGGGCCAAGAGCGCCTCTTTCTGCCTCTTTCCGAGGCCCTGGACGCGGCGGGACTCGTCGATCCCGACTTCTTCCATAATCTTCTCGGCTTTGACTTTTCCTACTCTGGGCAGGGACTTCAGAAGGTAGGAGACCTTCATCCTCTGGATGACCGCGTCATCCTTCTCGGCGAGGATATCGGCAAACTTGACGACACCCTTCTTCAACTTGGCCCTCAGTTCCGCCCTTGCCCTGCGCATGGACTGCGCCTTCTCCAGCGCTTTCTTCTTCTCCGCCGGAGTCAAACTCGGAAGCGCCATGAATTCTCCCTCCTCAACAGTGTCTTACCGAACCAAGCGAAGCCTTTTCTCTGTCTAACGCCCACTTGGGGCGATATTCGCTCCAACTGGCAAAATTCCTCTTTTTACCCCATGATTTAAGGCCAAATGCCTACTAGAACCAGTTCGACATCTTTCGCACACTTAGAGGCAGAGTTTGGGCGGAATAAATCGCCGCTCTAATCCTCATATTTACTAAAGTCGCATTAAAGATGCGCCCCGTGGGCGGGTTACTTTCGGATTTTGGCTCCTAGGGAGGAATCCTATTCGTGAACTGGTTGCTGGGGCTCACAATAGCAGGAATAGCAGTGCTTTTGCTCGTTTTTTCTGCGCGCCGGCGAGAGGTGGCCGGAACGCCCGCTAGGGGGCGCCGCGGGAGGGATGTGGAAGCGTCGACGGAGATCGGCGTCCCTCCCGAAGAGGTTGACCCTGAGCAAGCGCTTTACAACGACCGCCTGTCCGGGGTGGAGCGCCCAAAGGTCGGCGGATCCAGGGCGATTGGAGCGCTGAAGGACCGCAGTTTGAGACAAGACAATCTTTCCAAAGAAGTGGAAGTGGCTTGGGACGCCAGTGACACCATCGAGACCCAGCCCGGAGCTTACGCCTGGCCTAGAGACTTCGTGGACGAGAACCGTCAAGCGGACCGAAGGACTCCCGGGGACGAGCAGTACTCCCTACCCCAGCGTTACGGCACCGATAGGTTGGTACTGATGGCCCGCGACCCCCAATGGGTCTACGCCTATTGGGAGATGACCCATGAGAAGTACAGACAGGCCATGGAAAAGCACGTGGCCGAATGGGGGCTCTCGAGACCCGCTCTCAGGCTCTACGACGTGACTCCCGGGCTGCCTGCGAGGGAACACATGGACGTTGTCGTGGGGGAAAACGCCGGCGACTGGTATATCCACGTCGACAGGCCGCGACACACGTTGGTGGCCGAGCTCGGTCGCCTCTACCCCGGCGGGTTTGTCCCGCTTCTCCGGTCGAATCCGGTGACCATGCCACCCAGGGATTTTTCCATGGAAGCTTCCCATGAGTGGTCGGAGAGTGACTGGGCGAGGCTCTACGGACGCCTTAGAGGTGAATACTACGCTTCCTCGCCGATGGTGTGGAGGCAATGAGCAGGTGTCGCCCAAGGGCTATCTGAGTCTTATTCTCCACGCCCACCTGCCGTTCGTGAGGCATCCGGAACTCGAGGATTGCCTGGAAGAGCGCTGGCTCTTTCAAGCCATCACCGAATCGTACCTGCCCCTTTTGGAACGTCTCCGGCGCCTCAGCCGTCAAGGCGTGCCTTTCTCGCTCACCGTGTCCCTCTCTCCCCCGCTTCTCGCGATGCTTGACGACGACCTCTTACGAAAGCGCTACAAGAGGTACCTCTCCATAATGCACGACCTGGCTCGAAAAGCGGTTGAACGGCTCGGCGGGTGTCCTCAGGCGGCCTTGGCCCGGATGTACATGACACGGTTTGAGCGCACGCTGGACATGTACGAGAACGAACTGGGCGAGGATCTGCCCCTGGCCTGGAAACGCCTTCACGAAGAGGGCAGGGTGGAACTACTGACCTCGGCCGCGACCCATGCATACCTTCCGCTTCTCATGGACGAGGCGTCTCAGGCGGTCCAGATAAAGACCGGCATCCGGGCT
>CAZYFG010000110.1:0-7180 GCA_964646835.1 uncultured Eubacteriales bacterium
ATGTGGGAGATGTCAGCTGGTGCGTGCCAACGTCTCAGTTCGCCATGGCTTGCACGGCTCTGGGAACACCGGGACACTCGTGGCAGTATACGGCTCAGAGCGGAATGCACATAGGGCACGCCGGGATGATCGCTGCGGCGCGGGCGCTGGTACAGGCGGGCTTTCGGCTGATGACCGACCCCGAGGTCCTGGAAGAGGCCAAAGCGGAGTTCACCAAACGGCTGGGCGGAAAGCGCTACGTAAGCCCGCTGGCGCCGGATATGAAGCCGCCGTTCCACCAATTTGATAAGTAGTCGCACAAGATTCCTTGACCCGCAACACCGAGGGCGGCTCGTGAAAGCGAGCCGCCCTCTCGTACTCTCATTCGCACCCTCACTTGCACTCTCATATCCCGCTACTCGAGACCCACTCGCCGAGCCTCGTCTAGAGAGCCGCCCGTGCCTTCATCACCCAGTCAGGGTCTCTAAGCAGCGCTCGGCCGACCCCAATCAGGTTGGCGTGGCCGTCCTTGAGCACCTTCTCGGCGAAGGCGCCTTCCGTGATGCCGCCAGTCACCATGACCGGCACCGTGACGGCTTTCTTGATTGTGGCTGCCACCGGAACGAAGTAGCCCGGACCGGCGCCTGCTGGGCGCGATCCCATGAACCCTCCGGATACGTCGATTAGCGCGACGCCTGCGCTCTCCAGCATCTTGGCCACCAGGGCTGCATCTTCGGGAGTAACCCCGCCGTCGATGCCATCTATGCTGCCGAGTCTCACGAAGACGGGGAAGCTGCTTCCCACCGCAGCCTTCACTTTGGCCACAGTCTCCAGGAGAAATCCGGCGCGGTTTTCGAGAGATCCGCCGTACTCATCTGTCCTCGTATTGGTTAGGGGCGAGAGGAACTGGCTCCCCAGATATCCGTGGGCGGAGTGGATCTCCACCGCGTCGAAGCCCGCGCGTTGGGCTCGTCTGGCCGCAGATGCGAACAGGTCCTGAACTTCGAGGATCTCTTTTTTCGTCATCCCTCTCGGTTTTCGCTCGGACCTGGGGTTCGGCTTATCGGACGGCCCGACGGGCTCGTGGCCTGTGATATCCGGATTCCCGGAAGCGCCTACGTGGTTCAACTGAATCGTGGCGACGGCTCCGTTGTCCTTCAGCGCCTGCGCGAGACGCCGGAACGCCGGGATGGCGGCGTCGTTGTCCAGGCCTAATTGGCCTTTGTGGGCTTTCCCCCGCTTCGTTATGTAGGTGTGCTCGACGATGACCATGCCGACCTGTTTCTGAGCCCGTTCGGCGTAATAGGCCACGGTGGCATCGCTGGGGAGTCCGGTGTCTTCGCGCGAACCTCCCGGGCCCTCGATGGCCGTCGCCATGGGCGGCATGACGATGCGGTTTCGGAGTGTTAGGTCGCCTATCTTGAAGGGAGAGAACAGAAGTGACATGAGCATCCCTCCGGGTCTTGGTGTTCCACTATGGATTCTAGTATGCTCTTGCGGCAGAATGCACGCTTCTTTGGTACAAGGACGGGTCGACGTCTGCCAGCACGGGCGATATGCGGCCGGTGTGGTAGACATGGAGCCTGTGAAGTGCCCTGGTGCACGCGGTATAGAGCACCAACCGGTCGTCGGGATGGCCGTATGAACGGTTTCCCGCGTCGTAGATAATGACGGCCTCAAATTCCAGCCCCTTGGCGAGATATGAAGGGATCACGAGCGCGCCGCGGATGAACTTCCGCTGGTGTTTGGAGACCAGGCGAATGCCTCCCTGGGATCTGGAGGTCTTGTTCACGGAATCCCGGTTGCCCTTCGCGATGTCTTCAGCCTGGCTGATCTTCGCTTTCAAGGATTCGTAGGCGGTCCAGCTCTCTCGGGCGGTCCTGCAGATGACGGCGATAGACCGGAAGCCCTCCTCTTGAAGCCCTCGTATGTCGGCGGCGACGGCCGCGGCCAGCGAGTCACGGTCTCGGGCCCTGATGATGAGAGGGCGTTCCCCCGGGCGCTCAATCGGCTCGACAGGCTGACCTTCCCTCAGGATCGCCTTCGTGAACTCCGTGATCTCCTTCGTGGACCTGTAGCTCTTTTCCAGCCGCACCAGCTCGGTATCCTTGCCGGCGCCGAGTCCGCGGATGGCACCTTCGTATCCGGTCCCGCCATCCCCAACGTGTGCCGCCGGGCTGAGGGTTTGGTTCAGGTCGCCGAGGACCGTGAATGAAGCGTTGGGAAAAGCCATCCTGAGCACCCTGAACTGGAGAGCACCGTAGTCCTGGGCCTCGTCGACGATGACGTGGCGAATGCCCGTCGACTGGGGCAAGCCCTCGAGGAGGCCCTTGAGGTAGAGGAGGGGGCCCAAATCCTCATAGGGGACTACTCCGGAGTCAAGCCGCTCTAGGGTGTCTCGTCGGATGGCCTCGAGCACATCGTTGCTGGGTCGTGAGCCTCTCGGCGCGCTGTTCTCTTGGCTATCGCCCATCGGGCCCGAGACGGCCTCTTCGAGCAATCTCTTAAGAAGCCCCGCTTCCGCGTACAGCTTCCGGTACGCCTCGACAAAGCTCACCGGCCTGAAGGAGTGGACGAGTTTTCGGAGCGGTTCGAACTCCTCGGCCGCCCTCCTGGCCGCTTGCTCCTTGATATCCTTCTGAAGCAGGTGAATTTCGTTGGGATCGGACGCGATCTCGTGACGGAGTTCCTCGTACCGCTTCGACCGCGCGCGGTCGAGAATCCACATCATCCTACGTTTGGCTTTCTCGATCCTCCTCACGAAAGGCAGGTAGGTGTATTCCCTGAACACCAAGTCGGCAGCCTCTCTCGTCGACATGAGCACCTGGCCGCGGTACACGAGGCCCGGAAAGCCGAGGTCGCCGGAGGTGAGGTGGTCAGCGTAGGAATCGAGAACCCGCACGAAGGCTTCACCGGACTTCAGCTTGACACCTGCGGAGCGAATATCCGCGCCCGGGGTACCACGTAGGTCCAGGAGGTACTCAAGCTGGTCCGCAAGGTCCTCCAGTCTATGGGGGAGAGGGGACGCCGCTTGGGGCTCCGCGGAGGCGTTCTCAACGGTCGTGGGAGTCTCTCCGGCATCGATCATCCTGGGTTCGTGGGTCCCGTCGGCCTCATCAGGCACATCCGGCTCCGCGTTCTGTTCCGGGCGCAACAAGTCCCGCGCGAGGTCGGCGAAGGATGATTGGGCGAGAGGCTCCTCGCCCAATTCAGGGAGAACGGGCGAGGTGTAGTCCTCGAAAATGCGGTTCGGAGTGACCATCAGGATGTCGTGGGAGCTCATCCTGTCCCTGTGTTTGTAAAGAAGGTATGCCGCCCTGTGCAGGGCTATGGAAGTCTTGCCGCTTCCGGCGGCCCCTTGGACCAGGAGCAGCCGACGTCCCTCATCGCGGATGACCCGGTTCTGCTCCCGCTGGATGGTGTTGACGATGGCCTTCATGCGGTCGCCGGTGGCCTTGCCAAGGGTGTCCTGGAGGATCTCATCGAAAATGGTGAGGTCGTTATCGTACATGAGCAGGATCTCTCTGCCCCTCACCTTGAAGTGGCGTTTCAGAGTCGTAATACACGCTGGAGACAGGGGCCCTCCAGTCGAACACCAGGTGCTCGCCGGTCTCCCGGGCGGTGAGAGACGAAATCCCGATGTAGATTGGGTGCACGCGGGAACCTGTTTCCCTGAAGTCTATCCGTCCGAAGTAGGCCGAACGGGCCAGCCGCTTGAGCTGCTTGACTCTGTCAAGACTTCTCCTCAACATCACTCCAGCAAGCCTGAGCCGTCCCATGCCTCCGGCGAGGTCGACAAGCTGGCTGAAAGACTTGGGGACCGAGAAGTACTCGTCGGATATGTGGCTCTGGGTCCCTGTCACCACTCTCTTGTTCTTCTCGACGTCGCGGTTGGCTTCTTCGATCTGTGCCTCCAGCTCTATGAGGACCTTCTCCAACCGTTTCCGCTCTGCCTGAACTCCCGTGGTTTCAGCGTCCCGGTCTCTCACTCGACGGACCTCCCTGTGATGGGTGGTGTTTGCGCTAGAACTTCACTTATTCTGGCTTATCCCGGTATAGCCCTCTCTTTACGAATTCAGCGTACTCCCGGATTTCGTTCATCGCCGCGGTCAAGCCCGAGAGGCCTTTGTCCGGCGAGTTCCTAGCCACCTCCAGGTATCTTTCGCTGATCGCGCCAAAGACCAGCAGGATGTATTGAACTGCCTTCGCGGGATCCACGCCCTCACGGAGTCCGGAGAAATCTATCCCGTTCAGGAAGACGGGCATCAGCTCCTCTCCGACGCGGTTGACCAGCGCTTGTACCCTCGGTCTGAGAGCGGGGGGCGTCTCTCCGATCCCCCCCATGGCCATCTTGTACATAAGCGGCTCCCCAGCGAGCATTCTGACTTTCAGATCCGCCCAGGTCACGAACCGGTCCACAGGGTCCTTTGGGAGATCGCCCAGGTTCTCCAGGAAGAAGTCAACCAGGGACTGAATGCAGTGTTCAAGGGCTGCCAGGTAGAGGTCTCCTTTGCTGCCGAAATAGTGGAAAAGCAGACCTTTGGACGTGCCTGCGTCCCGGACAATGTTGTTGGTGGAAGCTTTGGCGTAGCCGCTTTCGGCGAATTCCCGGATGGCGGCGGAAAGGATCCGGTGCCGGGTGTCACCGCTGGCGCCCCCGTACGTTCCGCCCTGTCCGTCTGTTCCGCCCGCGGAGGAGTCCAATCGTCGTCCTGCCCCGGTCACCGGGCCGGTGTCGCTCTGACGGCTTCGACGCGTCAACAAGGCGTCCTCCTTGTCACACCGCGATGTCCTTCTTCGCGTAGACCCTGTATGCTCCCAGAACCGAGACCAGTATGACGCCCGCGGCCAGAGCCACGTAGACCGGATCCACTCCGCCTTGTGGGAGTATGTCGGCAGGGAACGCCCACTTGAACGGAGTGATGTAGCGCAGGAACGATGCTTTTTCGGAGATGTCCGACACGATCTGGAGCGCATACAACCCAAGCACCAGCCCCATGGCTGCCGAGTAGACCGTGCGGTTCCGGGTCACGAAGACCGAGCCGAGAAAGCCCAACGACGCGATGGCCAGAATGGCCAAATAGGTCATGCCGCCAAGGGCCCAGAACACTGCCTCGTCAAATGACGCCTCGTAGCGGAGCATCGCCGCGTAACTCACCGACCATGTGATTGCCGCGTACAGGGTCACGTAGATGAGGTACACGGCCAGTTTTTGAGTGACCACTGACGTTCTGGTAACCGGTCTCGAAAGCAGGAACTCCACGGTCTTCTCGCTTTCCTCCTTGGAAAGGAGGCTGGAGCTTAGCAGGGTAGAGTACATTGAGCCAAATAGGATTATGAAGAGGTGGACCTCCATCCCAAAGTAGCCTGTGATGGAGGTGAGGTCCAACCGGTCGATGCCGAAAGCCTTCTTCATGGATTCGGGGAAATACTGGGTGAACTCGGTAACCCCCGCCCCAAGGCCGGAAAAGGACGACTTGTATACGGACAACATCCACACGACGAAAGCGAGTATGGCAGCCGTCCAGATGAGGAAGGCCTTGACGTTCCGCCGGAGCTCAAAGCGAAGGATATTCATCGTGCTTCCTCCTTCCGTCCTGTTTCGTCACTCTCGTAGTAGTGCATGAACACTTCCTCCAGAGCCGGTTCTTCCAGCCGCAGCCCGCTGATATTGGTCTTGGCCAGAGCCTTGACGAGCGAGTCTATGTTCCCGCTGAACATGAACCTTAGGGTGCCGTTTTCCCTCACCGGGTCGACGATGCCTTGAACTCCTTCGGGCAGGTCGGCTGCAGGGTCGACGAATGATACTTGCACCTTGAGGAGCTGTTTGCTTCTTAGCGTCTCCACTTCCTCCACGCGCAGGACCCTGCCCTCTTTCAAGATGGCCACCCTGTTGCACATCTTCTGGACTTCGGACAACACGTGAGACGACAAGAACACCGTGGTTCCCTTCCGGTTCTCCTCAAGGAGTACCTCGTAGAATCGCTTTTGGATGAGTGGGTCGAGGCCGCTTGTGGGTTCATCGAGGATGAGCAGCCTGGGCTCGTGCATGAGTGCCTGTACTACGCCTATCTTCTTCCTGTTGCCTAAGGAAAGAGTCTCAATGCGCCTGTCGAGATCCAGTTCGAATATGTCGGCCAGCTCGCGCCCGCGCTTCAGGCAGTCTTTTTCGTAGAACCTGGACGCGTACTCCAAGAAGTCCTTTCCCCGGAGCTCGCCGTAGTAGGCCGCGTCGCCGGGCAGGTACCCCGTAACGCGCTTGATCTCCCTGCTGTCCCGTATGGCGTCCATGCCGAGGATTGTGGCCTTGCCTCCGGTGGGGAAGATGAAGTTCAGAAGGAGCCGGATTGTTGTGGTCTTTCCTGCGCCGTTGGGTCCGATGAAGCCGAAGATCTCGCCGTCCATGATGCTAAGGTCAACGTCGATTATCCCCCGAGACTTGCCGTAGTACTTGGTGAGTTTCTCGGTGCTGATGACCGGGTCTTGGCTCATCTTGCACGCGCTCCTTTCCGTCTGGAAAACCAACGGTCATGCGTTGCTGCGCTGGACGCTACCGTCAGCGTACAGTATGTTGACCACCTGGTCAATATTCGTAGCCCGGCGATGCCTTGACACCCGTTCGCGCGCAACCTACGATTGCAGAAAGCCCCTGTGCTGGATTCGGCTTCTAGAGGAGTGTTCACCGTGCCACGCTACCTGATAACCAGTGCCCTGCCTTACGTCAATGGAGTGAAGCACCTTGGGAACCTGGTCGGCTCGATGCTTCCCGCCGATGTGTACGCGCGTTTCTTAAGGATGGAAGGCGAGGAAGTGTTATATATCTGCGCGACCGACGAGCACGGGACGCCGGCGGAGGTTTCCGCCATGGAAGCCGGGATGGATGTTCGCGAGTACTGCGACATGATGCACGAGCGGCAAAAAGATATCTACCGGCGCTTCGGGCTATCTTTCGACCACTTCGGACGGAGTTCTTCCAAAGAGAACGCCGAACTCACAAAGCACATCTACCGGAAGCTGAACGAGAACGGCTTCATCGAGGAACGAACCATCCGTCAGATCTACTCCCTCGACGACGGGCGCTTTCTTCCTGATAGGTATGTCATCGGAACATGCTCCAAGTGCGGGTATAAAGCAGCCCGGGGGGACCAGTGCGACGGGTGCGCCTCCCTGTTGGACCCTGAGGACCTTATCGAGCCGCGTT
>CAZYFG010000111.1:0-1407 GCA_964646835.1 uncultured Eubacteriales bacterium
CGCCGGCAACCAGCCGCAAGGTGTCTCCTTCTTCGATGACGAGCATCCGGTCGTCATCCATCACTTTGGCCAGATCGAAGTCAACCTCATAGCCGTCCGATGCCACCACCGTGACCGTTTCCGAACCGGGCTTGGGGACTGCCTCGCCCAAGATGTCCGAAACGAGCACCCCGGTATACTCTTTGGGGGCGACGTATGTCACTTGCCCCTTAAGCTCGGCCGTTATGGTCTTTTTCTCCAACCTGGAGAGGTCCAGGGTAAGAGGCTTCTCGACATTGCCTTCCACGCGCAGCGCGGCGCCCTTCCACGGAGCCTCATAGACATTCGTGAAGTAGTAGCCGGCCCCCAGGGTGAGCGCTATCGCCAGCGCCACGGTGACATACCGGACCGACTTGGGCGAAGACGGGGCTGAGACAGGGGCTTCCCGCATCATGCTGGGCCGCACCTGGTGGACGGTTGTGAGCACCGAGTAGCCGAAACCTCCTGCGAACAAAGCACCCGACACCAGCGATAGAAACGTGATGAAGACCAGGTAGCCCCAGGGAGCCCCCGAGAAGTAGATGAGCTGGAACACGATCACGTTCGCTGCGGAAGCGACGGCGCCGCCCGTCACGTATGAGATGACGCTGCGCTTTCTCGCGCCGCCCATAAGGGCCAAGAACAGGTCGACCACCAAGCCCTGTACCAGCGACACGATGACGATGACCGCCCCATGGGTGCTCCCGGTCAGGAGTTCCACCGAGCCCTTCACGAGCCCGCAAAGGGAGCCCGCGCCGAACGGCCGCACCAATCCCGCCGCGAGTACTATCCAGAAGACATGGAGTCCCGACACGAACTGACCGGCCCCGAACGGCACGCCCAGGAGGTTGTTGAGGAGGGTGCCCAGGTAGCCCACGTAGGTGCTCATGATTCCTCCCAGGCCGCTTAGGACCGCGATGACCAGGAGGTCCCTGGTGGAGAATCGGTACGGTTTCGCCGGTGCTACTCCTCCCACGGTCTTACCTCCAATCTGACCACGTTCTTGACCCATCGGGCTCCGGCGGACTCATATATCCCCCAGCCCTGGCCTTCCACCGAGGTCTCGGCGCAATCGGCGTTGCTGTAGACGCCATCCGGCGGGAGAAAAGCGATCCTGTAGCCGTCGTCCCACTCGGGAGGTGTCTTTCCATCCATGCTGATGGCAACTATCATTTCGCCCTGAATATCGAACCAGGAGCTGTCCGGGAACACGTTCTTGTACGAGAACTCCTGGGCGTATCCGTCGGACGCGTGGACCACAAGGGTATCGGACTCTTCCATTCCGCCAACCAGCTGGACCAGCGCTCCCACAGGCACTCCGCGATACAAGGCTTCAGCGCTGAAGTTCTCGTAACGGTTCTGGTACTTGGCCTTTGCCTCACGTGTCTC
>CAZYFG010000111.1:1417-4226 GCA_964646835.1 uncultured Eubacteriales bacterium
CCAAGGAGAGGAGCACCTCTCCGGTCTTGCCCTTGAGCACCAGGTCGTTGCTTACCTCTCCGGCGGGCTTCTGGACGGGAGTGACCGTCACCCCGCCCGGTGTTGCCTCCACCACGGCGAAGTGATGGAAGCCGCCGTCCTGAGGAGACGCGTAGAGTCCGGCGCCACCGCCGCCGCTGGTCACAAAGGTAACGTCTCCCGCGACGCCCTGACTGAACATGTGGACATGTCCGGTGAAGACTGCCTTGACCGAATGCACCGGATCGGTGAGCACATCCATGAGTGCCGTGGCCTGGGACTCATCGAGGAAGCAATGGTCCTCGCCTCTGGGGTCAAGAGGAGGCACGTGCATGAAAACCAGTTTCGGAGCGCCTGTGCCGACAAGCGCCTCTTTGAGCCAAGACAGCCCGTCAGGAGAAAGGCCGATGGCCGAGGTGTCGAGGAAGACCAGCCGCCATCCGGCGAGGTCGAAATACCGGTTGGGCGGTCCGAAGCGCTCTTCGAACAAGGTGCTGTCGGAATCTCTCACGTCGTGGTTTCCGGGGACCGCATAGCACGGAACCTCCAGTGCCTGAAGGGCCGCATCGAACGCCTGGAATTCGGCAGCGGCTCCCGAAGGGGTCATGTCCCCGAGATGGACGAGGAAATCGGCTCCCGAGTCGTTGATGAGCGGGACCATGCTCGAAAAGATGTAATTCCTTCCCTGGGTGTCGCCGATGACGGCGAACCGCATTAGGTCCGGCTGATCGGGCTTGGTCTCCAGGATGATTGACCCTGCGCCTCTCTTGACCAGGAGTTCCGTCGAGACGGACGAGAGCTTCTTGACTTCCAACTTAGGTTCTGCCCCGGGTGGATCTGACCCCGGAACACGAACCGAGACGTCGTCGGCTCTCAGGTTGAGTACCGTTATGGTGAATGCCCGCCTGTCTGAGGAATCCCGCTGAAGGTCCATGCGCACTGTCGGAGATATCGCCTTTACGGTGACGCTGTCACGCGTCATGCTCTGGACCAGTCCGCCTTCTACCTGCAGCTGCGGATCAGGGTAATCTTCCTTGCATCCAGGGAGGCACACCACCAGGACAAGAAGGGCAACCAAGGCAAAGCGGGCCAAGCGGCCAAAGAACGACCGTGCCGCCAATGGCTTCTTCGCGTTGGCGAGCCTCCGAAAAGACCCATATCGGGGCAATCCAGCGGTCGCGCTTTCCGACCGCGAAGATCCTGAGAGAGTGTTCAATCAGACCACCTTCTCGCCACAGGCAGGCCGCCGCCCCCGCATGCCGGCTGGACCTGCCGGGCAGCGGCCGCCTGTGCGGTTATCGTCCTTATTCCGGCAGGTTTGTCAATCTGATCTCGGCGATCTGCTTGACTCCGTGTTTCTTGCTGGGCAAGCCGGAGCCAACCAGTCTGAGGGGACCCTCATCTTCGCCCAGTGCTTTTCCGTCTACTTTGTATGCGACGATGATATCGGCGTTACGGGCGACTTCCTTGGAGGTGAACTCCACCGCCATGCCGTCGGCCGCCACCACTTCAATGGTGTAGCCCTTTTCCGCCAACGCTCCGTTGAACAGGTAGTGGCCGCCCTCAGCGTCACCGCCGTCGAACATGGAGATGACGAGCCACAGGGGCACTCCCTCGTAAGTGATGGGATCGCCTTCCTTGGTCGTTGTCTCAAACACTGCGGCCGGATGGGGAGTATCCGGGCATTCGGCCATGCTCTCGAAGGTCGAGCGGTCCAGCTTCAAAGACTCGACCCCGGTCAGGGCGATTTCCCAATCAGAGACTCCCTCGATCACCGTCAGTTTGGCGATGGACTTCACCCAGAAGTGCCCGTCTGAGATGGGTCCGTCAGATGAAGAAAATGCGAGGCGCGGGAGCTCGGATGAGAAGATATCCCCGTCGCTGGACGTTATCAGCATGGTATCCAGATCGGTTACCTTCAGCGCTTGGCCGCTCGTCTTGTCATACACCATGAGGAGTCCTTTGACCTGTTCGTAGGTGAGGGTCATGGTGTAGCCGTCGGTGGCCGTGACCTCCAGGGCGTCTTTGTCGGTGAAGCCGCCTGCTTTCTCAAGGACTTCGTCAAGACTCACGCCTTTGAACTTGTCGGGGCCGACTATGGTGCCCGTGGATTTGATGAAACCCCCGTTGCCGTCCTTCGGCTCCAGAGTCGAGAGATCGACCTCCCGGGAAGTCCCGTCTTTCGACACAACCTGCACCGAGTACTTCGGGGTTGCCGGCGGCTGGGGCGGCGTGGGATTTGTTGGGGCGCAGGCCGCCATAAGTACCATCGATGCCAGAAGAGCAAAACCAAGTAGAGCCAGTTTTCTACGACGCAAGAAGCGTACACCTCCGGTACGGTAGTCAGTGGGGATGGTTTCCGGTGGATTGCCGTGACGGCTTACCCATATGGAGGCACACCAATACACATTAGAACCACTCCTTTCCAAGCGCGGGAGGCCCCGGTGTTTCCGCCGGAACCCTATCGGCCGCCCTGCCATGGCCCTTTTGCTGTAGGCAGAGAGGCTCGGAGTCGTACCTAACATACTTCGACGTTGGGGCGACAAGTCCTCTGAGTTTTCGCTCTGACGCAGTGGTATCTGGATGCCCGCTGGAACCGGCTCAGCGTTTCCCGGTCAGTACGGACATCCCGCCCGAAGGATCTCCAGGAAGTCCCTTTCGGCTCTACTCAGTGTTAGGCAGTCCTCAGGAAGGGGGAGGAGGTCCGGGATTCTCAGGATTTCCTCGCCGTCCTGGACGTCCTTGTACACGAGACCCAGTTCGATGAGCAAGTCGACGATGCCCCGGAGGC
>CAZYFG010000111.1:4236-7145 GCA_964646835.1 uncultured Eubacteriales bacterium
GTTCGTACGCCTGGGCCTGGTCATGCCATATTTCGAGCCACTTCCACATTTCCTCACCTTTGCAGTTTGACCACCCCAGAATCGCGACGGATGTGAAGGTTACTCCTGCTTCCGCCGGAAGATGCCTGTGCCACCCCAACCCGAGAAACTGCTGGACGTGGGGTAGGGATGTCCACATGGTTGCGTTTTTCTCCTCTTCGCGCGTGTCAATCACCTCGAAGGTCCCATTCGCCGTGGGAATGGAAAATCCTGCCAACATCTACAGAAATTTGTCATGGCCAGGGAGCACCGGTCACCCACAAAACGGTAGACATATGATGACTCGGGTCATGCCCCTTTCGGGCCCTCCGGAAGGGACGTAGGAAAGAAGGGAGGTAGGAAACCATTGTCGGTAAGAGCTGATCTGGTGATCCTTTGGTCTTTTCTGGCCTTTGCGGTTGAGCGGTTTGTGGAAATCATAGTCAAACTCATTCCGGGCATCCACAAGAAGAGACTTCTTGGCATCGAGGTGCCCGTGCTCTTGGCGTTCTCTTTCTCTCTCATCATAGCCATGGGAACCTCTCTGGACTTCTTTCAGGTCTTCAACATCGAATTTCTTTGGCCGTGCGTGGGCTATATGCTGACGGCCCTGGTGATGACGGGCGGCTCCAACCTCATCCACGATCTTGTCGCTTGGGTGAAGGCCGGAAAGGAAGCCGTGCAGGCTAGGGTGAGGAGGATGAACACATACGGGCAGGGCTAGGCGCGGTTTTCCAGTGTCCACATACGGGCAGGGCTAGGCGCGGGTCTCCAATACCCACAGGGGGGCAGGGCTAGGCGCGGGTCTCCAATGTCCACATACAGGCAGGATTAAGCCCGTTTCCGGCCGAATCGATGATCGTGAAAAGGACGATAAGAGGTCTAGGTGCGATGGCATTGAGGGCCTTGCGGAAGCTTTTCGGAGGATCGAAAGCGGAGGTCCGGGCAGGCATATGCGTTCTGTTGTGCCTGTCTCTCATGCTTCTTGCCGGCACACGAGCGCCCAGACTCTCGGTGGTCGCTTTTTGCCTGTCTTTGGGATGCACCGCCTTTTTCTCGCTGAAGAGGCGCCTCATTTGCATCGGCGCGATCATCGTGATCCAATGTCTCTCCATTGCGCTAGACGGAGCGCGGGTAGTCTTGAGTGACGTGAGCGAGTCTCCCGAGGTCCCATTGCCGACGGTTTCGGCCTGGGTTGTTCCCGGAGGCGATCTCTTTCATACGAGAGTCTCACCCGAGCGATGCACCGAAGCCGCCGTCTGTTTCTACAAGGATGGCGTCGCCGTGGTGGCCGCCCATTCCTGTGGTCTTTCTCCCGGCGTTTTGGATCCGCATACTCAGCTGAACGGCGAGCCGGTGGAGGGTGTGGTCACCCTTATTGAGGACACCAAATGGGGGGTTGCCGTGAGTCCGCTTGAGCCTCCCGCTGAGCGCCAAGAAATCCGCCTCGCCAACGCCCATGAGGTCTCAGTCGGTGAGACAGCAACCTGCTTGGTGCCGAAATCCGAGCCCTTTGAGGTTGAGGTTGCAGGCTGGACGACGCGGCTGGACGAACAGTATCTGGTTATCAAGAGCCCGCGGAGGATAGCCAAGGGCATGAGCGGCTCTCCAGTGCTCCAAAGCGGGCGTATCATTGGTTTTCTATCCGCTACGTGGCCGTTTACGAGCCGTCCGCCACACATCGGGTTTGTGTCTCCGGCGCCGGTAGTTTACAACGAGCTCGCAGACCACCTGGACAAGTAGGCCGCGTCGTCGGGTAATCCATGAGGCAATCCATCAGGTAGTCCATCAGGTAGTCCATCAGGTAAGATCTGACTTCATCCGGACCCCATGTTTCCTTGCCGAATGCCCCAAAGACGGCTCGGGACAAGCGATTTCCCGCGTTTTGCCTGGAATTTCCCTGAGATCGGCACTGGCATACTACCTTTCGGAGGTGCCGCCGCTGAACGTTCTTTCGGTAGCCTCATCCAAGACACCTGACTCAATACGCCACATGCTCGGACGCGAGATTGAAGCATGGGCCGAAAGAGGCGTGAACGTGTCGGTCCGGGAGTCGCTCAAGGGCGAACTCCTGGTTTTCCACTGCGAGATCCAGGGGTCCGGCGATTCGGTCAGGGAGGATGTACTCCGAGAAATCAAGGATTCCGTAGCAAACGAGCTCACCCACATCATCATTGACGAGTACGAGAGGATTCTGGTGACCCGGCTGATTGACGAGAATTACGCCTACCTGTCCACCCGGGACCGGGAAATCATCAAGCGCAAGGTCGGCGCGGTGCTCAACGGCAAGTCCGGTCACGGTTCCGATCTCAAGGAAGGGGTAGAGCGCAGCCGCCGGAAGAGCAGGGTGTGGGCCAGGTTGGCCGAGTACCTGGAGAAAGAGAACGAGATCGTCCTCGAAGGGTTCATCACCTTCAGGCTCAAGGAGTATCTGGAGGGCCTCTTCGACACGGTCGAGGAGGTTGCGGAGGACTATCTCACGGAGCGCGAGTACCGCGAGTTCCTGCGCCTCCTAAAGCATTTCATGAGCAGGCAGAAAAACAAAGCCGTCGAGGTTAATGTGGTCCGCCGGAGCGATGGCTACATCCTCTATGATGACAAGATGAAGCCCGTGGAAGGCGAAGTCGGAAGGTTCTTGGAGAAGCCGCCTGACGGCATGGACCTGGGCATCGACGACATGATAGTGAGCGCCGTGGTCACGTTGGCTCCCGACCGGGTCATATGGCACGGGTCCAAAGAGAATTCTCCCTGCTACGACCTCATACACGACCTGTTCGAGGATGGAGTCGTGTTCTGCCAGGGATGCCCGCTGGAGAAGGACCCCGCGGCCGATCCCCCAGACCGGTAGGAGCTGCACTGGCATTTTGTGTATGCTCGCCGGCCCCGATCCG
>CAZYFG010000112.1:0-5597 GCA_964646835.1 uncultured Eubacteriales bacterium
ATCCACGGCTGGCAGGCCCACGGACCCCACAAGGGTAAGAGGGGCACGGCCATCTACACGGCTGACATCGAAACTGGAAACGCTACACTCATCTCCTATGTTGATGTGCCCGAACAAGGACAGATCATTGAAGAAGCCGTGCTGGCGGAAGGCGGCAAGGTATACGTTCGGATATCCGGGCAGTTTCTGGAGTATGACCTCGAGTCTGGGACTCACCGCTTGGTTCGCGACGATCTCCCCTCCTACTACGGCATCTCCGTAGTCGCCATGTCGCCCAAGGGTGACCAGATTGTGTACAGCGTGTACGGCGAAGACAAGAGCGGCGTCTACACCTTTGATGTGGCTTCAGGGGACGAGAAGCCCTTGGTAGAGACCGGAGAGTCTCTGAGCTTCTATCCGGTCTGGTCTCCTTACGGTGAGTACATCGCGATGTATACAGTCCACCGGGCGGATGACCCTTCCGCCAGCAGCGTTGCCCGTTACGATATGGTCTACGGGGAAGACGGCCCGAGACCCTCCGCCGAGGAGATCACAATCGTGGATCCCCAAGGAACCGTCGTGAGGAGCATCTCCATGGAGGGTCAGTACCTGTCACACGCCTATTGGCTTGCGGATGGCGGGTCCTTGGTGTTCGTGTCCGGCCCTGTCGCGTTCGGCAAGTGGGGCGAGGTCCTCTCGGCTGAGTATGAGGCCGTGTGGATAGCGGACGTTGCCGGAGACAGCGCGCCGGTGAAGGTCGCGGACCTCGCATCCATAGAGGCAGAGACCGGGAAACTCACGCCCTTTGTGTACCCTGTCGCGTCATTGCCGGAAGGAGCCGGAGCACTCTTGACCGTCGTAGCAGCTAAGGGGCCCTCAGTCTGGCTGGTTTCGCCTGCCGCTCCCGCCTCTAAGGTCGCCGATGGCCAGTGGCAGACTCCCAGGCTGACCCCGGTTTACATCGACAGTGTGGTAGGAATCATATCGGACGGCATCGAGAGCAGTGTCTATCTTGTAGGTCCTAGCGGAGCCACCCGCCTCGGGGAGGCAACTCCCGCCATGACGAGCATCGTTGCTTACTCCGGTGACCTTTTGATCACTTCGAGCTACGATTTCGGTGAGAACAGAACCGAAGCCACAGTGTACAGGATGGTCAGCAAAAAGCGGATCGAGTAAGCATTCCTCGTAGACCGGATAGGCCGGAGCAGTTCAGAGAGCCGCGACGTTGGGTCGCGGCTCTCGGGTTTTCCATAATCACATGGAGCGATCCGACTCGGAAGGACTGCAAGGCCATTCCCTCTGGCTATTCCCTCTGGCCATTCCCTCTGGCTATTCCTTCTGCCTCTCGCGGACCTTCCTGTCCATGTCGCGCCGGATATCTCGTTCGCGGATGGCTTCACGCTTGTCGTAGGTCTTCCGGCCTTTCGCCAGGGCCAGCTCGACTTTGGCCTTGCCGTCGCGGAAGTAGAGACTAAGCGGCACAAGCGTGTACCCGCGTTCGGCAACTTTGGAGGCCAGTTTCCGGATCTCGCGTTTGTGCAGGAGAAGCCTCCTGGGTCTCAAAGGGTCATGGTTGAAACGCGACGCCGGCTCGTATTGGGCGATATGGGCGTTCTGAAGGATGATCTCTCCTCCGGACACCTCGGCGTACGCGTCGGCCAGGCCGGCCCTTCCCTGCCGGAGGGACTTGACTTCGCTCCCAATGAGGGCAATACCGGCCTCGACTACGTCCTCGATGAAGTAGTCGTGGCGGGCCCGTCGATTCTGGGCTATTATCTTGATGCCGCCTGACCTATCCACTCAATCACAATCCCAGTTCTTTGTGTATTCCCTGCATAGCCTCGACGCCGAGGGCTATGAAACGCTCCAAACTCATCCCAAAGTCGGCGCAAGCCCTGATGATATCACGGTTGGCGCCCTTTGCGAAGGACTTCTCTTTCATCCTGTTGATGACGAAATCTGCGTCTATGGCCGCCAGCTTCTTCTCGGGGGATATGAGGGCCGAAGCCACTATCAGTCCAGTGAGGGGATCTGCCGAATACAGGACTTTTGCCATCAGCGTATCACGGGGAAACCCGTGGGTTTCGTTATGAGCCTTGACGGCATCGACGATCTCCGAGTCAAACCCCAGTTCTTCGGCTATCTGGCCTGAGATTATGCTGTGGCGCTCGGGGTCGCCCTTTGTCTCCTCGTAGTCGATGTCGTGAAGCAGCCCTGCCGCGCCCCACCTGTCCTCATCCTCGCCCATCTCGCGGGCAAGCCTTCTCATGACGGCCTCTACGGCCAGGATGTGCTTGAAAAGGTTCTTCGTCGCTATCCTTTTCTGGACTTCCGCTACGATCTCATCACGCTTCATCAACCGGACTCACCTCGCGTAGATTGGTTCCCGCCGCTCGAAAGCGGTGCTTGCCGCAATTCTACCCTAATCAGGCAAGAGATGCCATCTAGGGCATGCCCATTGCGGAACTCATGATGAATCTGCTGAACCCCATGGGGGACTCGCGCGAAACTGGGAGCAGTGAATGACGAACCTTGAATGACGAGCCTTGAATGACGAGCCTCGAATGACGAACCTTGAATGACAAACCTCGCCTGCCCCCATGGGCGGCGAGGTCTCATGTCCGTAGTCGGTCACCCCGTCCGTACTCAGGCGTCCGCGGAGGCGGCCTACCTTCGATACCTTCGCAAGACCGCCGGGGAATTCGCGGTCATCTACCTTCGCAAGACCGCCAGGGAGATCGAGGTTATCATGAAGGCGACCGCCAGATAGACGGTAAGCCTCGAGAGCAGGTCTTCCCAGCCTTTCCGCCTGCGACCTAGGAAAGACTCGGCGTTGCCGCCACCCATAATGCCCATTCCCGCGCTTCTATTGGGCTGCAGTATCACTACTACGATTAGGCCGATGGAAATCAGCCATTGAAAAGCCCTAAGGACGTTCAGCAAACCTTTCACCCTTTCCGAACACAGGGTCACGCGCTCGTAATGCCAATTCTAGCATTAGGAGAAGACTAGAGTCTACCTGCAACCACGGTCCGGCCACCGTATTCGGCCGCCGAGCCGAGTTCCTCCTCGATCCTGAGAAGCCGGTTGTACTTGGCAACCCTCTCACTCCGGGCAGGAGCGCCGGCCTTTATCTGACCGGAGTTCATGGCTACGGACAAGTCCGCCACGAAGGAATCCTCCGTCTCTCCCGAACGATGGGAAACCAGGCACCTATAGGCTGCCCTGCGGGCCGTCTCCATGGTCTCAAGGGTCTCTGTGACGGACCCGACCTGGTTCACCTTTATGAGGACAGAGTTCCCCGCACCTACCGAAATGCCTTTCTCCACCCTGTCCTTCCTGGTAACGAACAGGTCGTCCCCAATGATCTGTATTTTGCTGCCCAAGGTCTTGGTGAGGAGAACCCACCCTTCCCAATCGTCCTCAGCCAGGCCGTCCTCGATGGAGACGATGGGATAGGCCTTCACCCATGCGGCATACTTCTCAACCATGGCGGCGGTGTCTCCGGTCCAGTTCTCACTGGCGAGGACATACTTCCCATCTTTGCAGAACTCGGAGGCGGCTGCGTCTATGGCCAGGTAGCAGTCACGTCCGGGCTCATAGCCGGCCTTCTTGATGGCACTCGTCAGGAGTTCGAGGGCTTCCTCGTTGGACTTTAGGTCGGGAGCAAAGCCGCCTTCATCGCCCACCGCCGTCGAAAGCCCCTTTGACTTGAGGAGGGACTTGAGGACCTGATACACCTCGCTACCCATCTGTATGGCCGCCGAATATGTCCTGGCTCCTGCGGGAACCAGCATGAACTCCTGGATATCCACATTGTTGTCGGCATGCTTGCCGCCGTTCAGGACGTTCATGAACGGGACCGGAAGAGTCCTGGCCCCAATTCCACCCAGGTAGCGGTAAAGCGGCAATCCCGCTGACTCAGCCGCGGCGGACGCAACCGCCATCGAGACACTCAAAATGGCGTTGGCTCCGAGCTTCGACTTGTTGGGCGTACCGTCCAAGCGGATCATCTGCATGTCTATGGCCGCTTGGTCCAAGGCCTCCATGCCGAGCACCTCAGGCGCGATGACGTCCATTACGTTGGATACCGCTTTGGTCACGGCTTTCCCGCCAAAAGGCTTTCCCCCGTCCCTTAGCTCAAGGGCTTCGTGGGTTCCTGTCGACGCACCCGAAGGAACCATCCCCCGACCGAACGAACCGTCGCTCAGCACGCAGTCCGTCTCAATGGTCGGGTTTCCGCGTGAATCCAGTATCTGCCTGGCCCTAAGATCGATGATTTCCGGCACTCTAACACCGTCCTCTCTCTGGAACTCTCTGTGGAACTCCCTCCGGAGCTCAATCTGCCGAGTCCAAGTCTCTCTGCAACTCTTCCTGGAATTCTACCTGAAACTCCATGGGAAACTCTACGTGATTATAAGGCTTGGGCGGTCCATCTCCTCGGGCTTCGGAATGCCCAGCATGTGGAGGACTGTCGGCGCTACGTCGGCCAAAACGCCCCGCCGGAGCCGGGACTGCTTGTACCGCTCGCCGACGAGGATGCAAGGCACGGGGTTCATGGAGTGGTATGTATGTGACGTGGCAGACGTGTCCTCCTGAGCCTTGCCGTCGGGCCCCTCCTCGGGCGGCACAAGGTCCTCAACGTTGCCGTGGTCGGCCACAACCAGCGCTACCCCGCCCTTTCTGAGGATGCCGTCGACCAGCTCGCCCAAGCAGCGGTCCACCGTCTCGAGAGCTGCGACTGCCGCCCGGTACACACCGGTGTGGCCCACCATGTCCGGGTTGGCGTAATTGAGGACAATAAAGTCATATTCGTCCTTCTCAATGCGCTTAAGAGCCTCTTCCGTCACCTCGGGAGCGCTCATTTCCGGCTTCATGTCATAGGTCGGCACGGACTTGGGAGAGGGGATCAGCACTCGCTCTTCGCCGGGGAAAGGATCGTCCTTCTTCCCGTTCAGGAAAAACGTGACATGGGCGTACTTCTCAGTCTCGGCGATCCTTAGCTGCTTGAGCCCTGCCTTGGAAACCACTTCACCCAATGTGTTCTCCAGAGTAAGAGGGAGATAGGCGAAGGGTGCCCTGAGCCCTTCCTCGTACCGCATCATGGCGCAATAGTGGATATCGGGGCGGGGCCCCCGATCAAACCTGTCAAACTCCTCGTCAAGGAGCGCGTGGGTCAGTTCCCTCGCCCTGTCCGCCCTGAAGTTGAACAGGATGACGGCGTCGCCGTCCTGTATCTTGGCCCGACCGCCCGGAATGTCAATGGCGGTCGGCTGCACAAACTCATCGGATTCTCCCCGGGCGTATGCTTCTTCCAGTGCGGAGCGCCAGTTGGCAGCCAAGAAGCCTTCGCCCTTCGTGAGCAACCTGTAAGCCCGCTCCACCCTGTCCCATCGCTGGTCGCGGTCCATGGCCCAGTACCGGCCTTGGATGGAGGCGATTACTCCGGTGGCAAGCTCCTCAATCTTGTCGTCCAAGAGCTCAAAGTAGCGCGCTGCGGAACGCGGGGGAACATCCCTTCCATCAAGGAATGCGTGTATGTATATCTTTTCGACCCCATTCTCTTTGGCCATTCTCATGAGGGCAAAAAGGTGGGTCTCCAGGCTGTGCACCCCTCC
>CAZYFG010000112.1:5700-5909 GCA_964646835.1 uncultured Eubacteriales bacterium
CCCCATGTTCAGGTGGCCGACGTTAGAGTCCCCCATCTGGCCGGGCATGAGGCCGACGGCTTCGCCTGAAGCGTCGAGGGTCGTGTGCGGGTAGTCTCTCCAAAGCCCCGCGAAGCGAGGGGTCCGGGCCTCTGTCGCGGCGCACTTCTCCTTACAGGGGACGCCCCAGCCGTCCAGGATAACGAGCGCGACCGGTCGGTCTTTCATTG
>CAZYFG010000112.1:6030-6421 GCA_964646835.1 uncultured Eubacteriales bacterium
TGCCCTCAGCACCTCAAAGGCGAGGCGGGCGAACTCGACAGGGTCCAGGCTGGCCCCGCCTACCAAGGCGCCGTCGATCTCTTCGCGTGTCATGAATGAGCGGATGTTCGTCGACTTCACGCTGCCTCCGTACAGCACCCTCACGCCTTCCGATACACCCTTACCAAACATCGAGTCTACGGTTTCGCGGATACAGGAATTGACCTCGGCGGCATCATCCGGCCTCGCTTCCTTTCCCGTCCCAATGGCCCATACCGGCTCGTAGGCGATGACCACCTGAGGCATCTCCTCCCCTTTTACCTGGGAAAGCCCCTCTCGGGTCATCTCTACGTTCACCTTGAGCGCGTCGCCGCGCTCACGCTCGCCCAAGGTCTCGCCGACACACAAAACC
>CAZYFG010000112.1:6431-7100 GCA_964646835.1 uncultured Eubacteriales bacterium
CCGGCGTCCAGGGCTGCCCGGACCTTCTTGGCGACCCACTCACCGCTCTCGCCCAGGATGTGGCGTCTCTCAGAGTGCCCCACTATGACGTACCGGCACCCCAGGTCTCTCAGCATAAGGGGCGAGATCTCGCCGGTGAAAGCGCCTTTTTCCTGCCAGTAGACGTCCTGGGCTCCAATGCCGACAGGGTAGGCCGCCAGGGCCGAGGAAAGAGCCGGGATCGCCGTGAACGGCGGGCAGATGAGGATCTCGGGCCACGGACTTCCGGCATCAAGCAGTGACCGGACCTCGGGCACAAAGGTGCCTACGAAAGAAAGGGTCTCGCCGACGGTCTTGTTCATCTTCCAGTTCGCCGCGAGCAATGGAACACGCAATTCTAAGTCCCCCAATCGAACCGCGGCCCCCGCGCCGCTTCTTGGTGCCGGCCGCGGAGGCCGCTTCGTTCGTTGTCAGTTTTTTTCCGTCAGGACCGAAACGCCGGGGAGCTCTCTTCCTTCAAGGAACTCGAGGGAAGCGCCGCCGCCGGTCGATAGATGGTCGATCTTGTCCGCGAGTCCCGACATCTCTATGGCGGACAGCGAGTCTCCCCCGCCGACCACCGTAAAGCCCTTGACCTCGGCCAGGGCAGCGGCCATCTCCAAGGTGCCGCCGTTGAAGGGCTCCACCTCA
>CAZYFG010000113.1:0-5418 GCA_964646835.1 uncultured Eubacteriales bacterium
CAGGACCCGCTCGAGTGATCACCTTCCCGGAAGGGTCTTCCACCGGTCAGAAAAACGCCATCATCCGGCTCTCCCGCCTTCTCGAGGAGCAAGGCGCCGCCCAAGTCGGAGAGACGGCCGTAGTCTCTCTTAAAGTCCATGTCCAGGACGTCTCGGCCCCTGACGTGGTCACGGCGGTCGTGACCGGCGACGCTGGAGCGGTTTTCTACCACCGGGAACGCCCGGGAGAGATCCTTCACATCGATGTCTTCCATTCGCCGGGTTACCTGAACCCCAAGGAAGTCGGGCGCAGGCTAATGTCGTCGCTGTCCGGCATCCGGTTCCAAGCCGGGCCGGGAACCCCGCAGACAGGACTGGCCCCCCTTCTCTCCTACATCGACATACAGACCGGCTCGGGCGGGGGAAGACTTGACGGCGAACTTGTTTACGGCCAGGAGGAAGGCGTCCGCAGGGCCCATACCACTCACGTCCACATGGCCTGCTTGATGACCCCCGAGACCGTCGCATCGGTTTTCACCATGGTGGCCACCGTGGAATCCGCTGCCATAGAGGCAGGCCTCGAACTCAGGAAAGTGAAAAGAGTTCGCCTCGCCAAAGGCGGAGGGGCAGTGGACATGTCCGACTACTACGCGTCCAGCGACTCGCTGCTAAGGCAGGTGCCTTCGCCCCAGAATGGGGGCGCAGCGGACGTATACCGTCGGGAAGCCCTTGCCAGAAAGGCTGCCCAAGACATAGGGTCGGCCGGTGATTCGGCCAAGCTCTTGGAGCGCCTTGCGGCGGGAATGAGGTCAGGCGATTTCGCGCGGCTCAGGCTCAACACCGACAAGAGTCCCGATGAGATCCGCCAGATCGTGACCAGGTCCGGCCTGGCGAGATTCGACGGGCATAGGTACTCGCTGACTCAAGAAGGCCTGATGGCCCTTTCATTCCTGAGAGCTCACCCGGCAGAGGTAGACGCGTATTTGAGGCGGCTCCTCTGGTCGCTCCCGTCCAAGCGGATGCCTGCGGGTCAGCGACAAGGGCACAGGACCGAACCGACCGTCTCCAGGGGCAGAGGTATCGTCCTGCCTGCCCTGAAGGGCGATCCTCTCCCTGCGCTGGCGGTACCCGAAACCATAGCGGCCTGGAAGAGCCGGACGGCGGGTGGAGTAGTACCCGCGAGCGGGGAAGCGGTGGGAGACGGTAGGATGGCCTGACCTCCGGTTCATGTACTCCCGGGAACGAAAAGGGTTGCCCATAATCCTGCTCATTGACGCCTCGGCGTCAATGGCCGGGAGAAGGATAAGGGCGGCCAAGGAGCTGGCACGGCACCTTGTCCTCGCGGGCAAAGAGAAGGTGTCGGTCGTAGTCTTTCAGGATTCAGACGTAAAGGTCGTCGCTGACTTCACCCGCAACAGAAGAAAGATCGAAGAAGGTCTCTCCAAGGTCCATGCTCTCGGCCTTACCCCCCTTGCGAAAGGGCTCGAGAAGGCCCTTGAGCTGTCGGTTCGCTCATCAAGAAAGCCTCTTATACTGGTGATCACCGACGGCATACCCACCGTCCCCTCCAAGAGCCTCTCCCCTGTCGAAGATGCCCTTCAGGCCGCCAAGATGATCGCCCGCCGGGGCGTGCGCCTCGGCTGTGTGGGTCTTGAGCCCAACCGGGGCTTTCTCCGACAGATGGTTGCCATCGCCAAAGGAACCCTCTACGTGGTCGAGGAGCTTGAGGCTTCCACTCTTGCGGCAATAGCCAGAAAGGAAAGCCGCGCCTACCCCCAGTGACCTTTTCCCTTCTGCCTGCATAGCATGTTGTTCGTCAAGTGTTTGGGGGAGGCAGACCCGTGAGGAGACAACGTGCAGTAAGGCCCGCTTTCGTGAACCGGGCGGTTGCCGGCGCCGCAATCGCACTGGACCCCGTGCAGCACCGGGCGCCAATATGCGAAGCTCTGGACGCGTATTCGGGAACCACCCGCTTCCATATGCCCGGCCACAGAGGCGGAGCCGCCGCCGAACCGGCCGTACTGGCCCTGCTCGGCCAGAGAGCTTTCGAAAGTGACGTTACAGGTGTTCCTGGTATGGACGACCTGCATGCGCCTCACGGGTGCATCCGTGAGGCAGAAGAATTGGCCGCGAGGGCATTCGGCGCAGACCGGACCTTTTTCTCCGTGAACGGGACCACCGGAGCGATTCACGCCATGGTCATGGGGACTTTGGGTGACGGGGAAACCATCATAATCCCCCGCAACATCCACAAGTCCATACTGGCCGCCGTGATCCTGTCAGGGGCCGTCCCCGCCTTCGTGGGGACCGACTGCGACCGCCGCCTTGGCTTCGCCAGGGGCGTGGATGAACGGGCGCTTCGAGAGTGTGTTGAGAAGCATCCCAAGGCCAAGGCCGTCCTTCTCGTCAACCCAACCTACTACGGGACCCACGTCAGCCTGTCGTCAATCGCGGAATACCTTCACTCAAAGGGGATAGTACTCCTGGTGGACGAAGCGCACGGCCCTCACTTCCGTTTTCACCCGGCTCTCCCCGAGCCGGCCCTGGACTCAGGCGCCGACGCGGTGGCCCACGGAGCCCACAAGATCCTTGGCGCTCTGACGCAAGCGTCCTACCTGCACGTTAGGGGGAACAGGATCGACTTGCCTCGCCTTACAGCCATGTTCCAGCACCTCACATCGACGAGCCCGTCATACCTCCTTTTGGCATCATTGGACGCGGCCCGTCGCCAGTTGGCGTTGCACGGCGCCGATGTCCTGGAGTTCGCCATCAACCTTGCCGGTCACTTGCGCCACGAGGTCAACAAGATACCCGGCTTGAGCACCTTTGGCGAGGACCCTGCGGAACCCGCTGCCTCGCCCCAAGCCGGAAGCCGCCGGTCCATGGACCCGACAAAGGTAACGATCACCGTGCGGGACCTGGGCATCACCGGGTACCGGGCCGAGCGGTACCTCCGGGAGAAGCACGGCATACAGGTTGAGATGTCGGACCTCTACAATCTGCTGGTCATCGTAAGCTGGGGCAACACCACCGAAGACGTAGCGAAGCTCCTGCGAGGGCTGGAGGAGTTGACCAAAGCGGTGGAGCAGGGCGAGGTCCCGAGAGACCTTACATCCGAACAAGGGTCCATGCCCGAGCTGCCCCCGATACCTGAGATGGCGCTCACCCCTAGAAAGGCGGTGGAGAGCCCCTGGACGACGGCCCCCCTGCGAGAAGCCAAGGGCAGGATATCTGCGGAAGTAGTCACCTGCTACCCTCCGGGCATCCCCATCCTGTACCCAGGAGAGGTCATCAATAGTGAGACCATCGCTTACCTAGGCGTCGTTAAAGAGCTGGCTTTCGGCATATCGGGTCCGTCGGACCCGACCCTCGAGACCATCCGGGTGGTGGAGCGTAAGTGAAGTCCCGGGTACTGAATGCCTGGCCATCCTTGAGCCGGGATTCTGCGGGAATGCCGGTCTCCCGGGTGTCCCTTGAGTCGACCGGAGTCCCCCATTCCATACGCGTGGAGGGCCCCGTGGAGAGCATCGCCGGGGACTACCTGGTCAAAGTCTTGCTCACAGGCGTCGGACTCACCATGGCCGAAGATGACATTCTCGCGGCCGACGGTCTCGTCAGGCGATTCACCGTAGCGAAAGGACCCTCTCCGGAGACCGTCTCGGTCCTCATCTGCCTGGAGTTCAAAACCGAAGCCGTTGTCTCGATTACACGGGGCATGCCGAACCGGATAGACATCTCCATGTCCAGGAAACCTCTCCTTGGCCTCATGTCGGGTAGGCGGATCGCCGTTGACCCCGGCCACGGAGGGAAGGATTTTGGAGTTAGGGGACCGGTCAACCTTCTGGAGAAGGACTGCGCCCTGGAGGTCGCCTCCGAGCTTCAAGCGATACTCAGGTCCTGCGACGCCGTCCCGCTTCTCACCAGGGAGGATGACTCCTATCTGGCCCCCGGCCTCAGGCTTTCTGAAGTCACATCCCGGTCTCCTGAGCTGGCGGTGGAAATCCACATGGCGGGGGAAAAGGATCCCCTGAAGAGGTCATACCACATCCGCGCCGTTGGGAATTGTGAGAAGTCGAAGGTCCTGGCCGAGAGCATTAGGGAAGCGCTCAGGGAGCGCATGGGCATCGCCTTCGGCCCCATCGAGGAATTGCCTGTGGAGCGAGACTGGGGTTTCCCATTGGTACGAGTCGAGCCTGTCTGCCTCACGTATTTCGCCGATGAAGCGAACTTCCGGGCTCCCCTCTTCCGGAAGAGACTGGCCCAGGGCATCATGAACGGCATCTCGCGGTACTGCAGGCTTGGAGCAAGATGGGGGTATCGGTAGTGCACCGGAGAAGTCTAATGGGCGCCACGATCCTCAGGATACGGACCCACCTCATAACGGAAAAGGACGACGTGGCTGAGATCGTCCAGAGGTACGCAGGGGACATCGCGGAACCGGGTGATCTGGTCGGGATCGCCGAGTCTGTCGTGGCCATCACCCAAGGACGTGCAATCCCTCCCGAGACGGTCCGCCCAAGCATGATCGCCAAGCTCATCTCCAGGTTCGCCCACCCCGACGCGTCGGTGTCGGCGCCACGAAGCATGCAAATGGCCATCCGTGAGGTTGGGCTCCCACGGATCCTGCTGGCAGCGGCGGCTGGACTCCTCGGAAAACTCACGGGCCGGAAAGGCCTCTTCTTCAGAATCGCCGGACACTCGGTGGCCGAGATCGACGACTCAGGGGGGACGATGCCTCCCTACGACCGGAGCATCATTTTGGGTCCCGCGAACCCCAACGCCGTCGCCCGGGCGACATGGAGGAAAACCGGGCTCTGGACCCTCATCCTGGACGTAAACGACAAGGGATGCGTCGACATCCTGGGGTCCAGCTTCCCGGTAAGTCCCAGTACAGAGGCGGAGATCCGTGAACTCCTCCGGTCCAACCCCTTCGGGAACGACGATCAGAAGACTCCGCTTGTGGTCATAAAGCCGCCCCGCAAAGCGCGGGGCGACCAACCTTATGTGTTCCAGTAGTGTTCCAGGCCGGACTGCTCTAGGCCTGAAGCGTTCTAGACTGCGAGAGCGTAAAGCGCTCGGGCGTAAATCCTCACCAGGAACATGAGTTCGTCGACTCCGAGTCTTTCATTAGCCTGGTGCGCCGTCTCCGCTATTCCGGGACGTACCGGACCGTAAGCGACCCCGCCGGGGATGACCTTTGCGTAAGTCCCGCCGCCTATGGCCATTGGAGGCGAATTGTCGCCCGTCTCTTCGCGGTAAATCCGGAGAAGCGTCTTCACCAGGAACGAGTCGGGGTCGCTGTAATGGGGCTTGCCCACGGACATAACATCGATAGAGACACCTTCCGGATGGGGGCACGCAAGCGCCCTCTCCTTCAATTCCTCTCCCGAGGCACGGACCGGGAACCGTATGTTGTACACGCACTTTAGGAACGGTTTG
>CAZYFG010000113.1:5428-7083 GCA_964646835.1 uncultured Eubacteriales bacterium
TACCAATACCCAAGTTGCAGGTAAGCTTCCCGGAGATATCATCCTCCGAGTAGATGTTCAGTCCCTCGCCGTGGATCGCCGCAGCGTGGGCGGCGAAAGCGAGCCCTTCCGCAGATGCCAGATGGGGGCCAAGGGTGCTTAGAAGGAACAAGAGGCCCGAGATGGCGTTGGTCCCTTCCTCTGGTACCGAGGCATGGGCTGCCTTTCCTTTGGAGCTCACCCTCACAAAGCCTTTGCCCTTCTCAAACTCGAACTCCAGTGGCCCGGGACCGCCGGCGAACTCTCGCGCCTTGGGAATGGCTGCTTCCAACAAGGAAATGACCTTGTCCTCACATCCTCCGCACACCCTCAGGGTGGCCGAGGCGCTGTCTCCCACTATGTTGGCCCGCTCGCCTCCGGCGAAGTCCTCAAGGCCGGCGATTGGTCCGGACGACTCCCGGCCATCACAGCACGAGCAAGGGTTACCCGCGGAATCATCGACACAAATACCATCGCCGAGCCCGACGGCGACACCGATGTTCATGGTCCCCTTCTCGGCGTACACCAAGGGAAACATGGCGTCAGGCGAGAACCCGTATGTAGGCCTTTCCTCGACCTCGAAATAGTGCCTCACGCACCGGAAACCCGATTCCTCGTTGCCCCCGACGACATGCCTCACCCTTCTTTTCAGGGGAACGCCGCTCTCCATGAGCGCCCGGAGCGCAAAGAGGCACGCCACCGTAGGGCCTTTATTGTCTTGAGCGCCCCGGCCGTACACGTACCCGTCCGAAACCGGTCCGCCTCGGCAACGACAAACCGGAGAGCCTTGTCAACCTCTTCGCCGAAAGGCATGCCTTCGGCCGGCTCGGCCCCCACGCTGGGTATGCTGAGCAGCCTGAGCAGGCAGTCAACTATCTCATCCCGCTTAGGCGCAATCCAGGCGTCCAGAAAGGACGCGAATTCCTTTTCGTTCACACGGATCTACCTCACTTTCATTGACCTCATTGCCGGAGTCCCTCCTCTGCCGGAAGGGCAGCCCTCCACTAGAGAAGCCTCAAGAGATCCTTCAAGAAGCTTCCGCGTTCTCCTCCAGGGTTCTGGGTTCTTGGGGATCTTTAAATTGTGTGTCACTTTCGTTTGTGTGTAGCAAATTTATCCGAATCATGATAGACTATCTCCGGGACCGGACAAACCCGAAAACATCCGGTCTTTGGCGGAATGGCTACCCGAGAGGAGGGACATGAGGAACCCAGGTTCTCCAAGCCTATTGGCGCGTAAGGCATCTCTAGGGAGGTATCAACTTGCTGGAGAGACTCTTCAAACTAAAGGAAAACCGCACCGATGTGCGGACCGAGGTTATCGCCGGCGTTACCACATTCATGACCATGGCATACATAATGTTCGTCAACCCCGATATCCTCTCGGCCACCGGCATGCCCTTCGGAGCCGTGATGACCGCGACCGTGATAGCGGCAGGTGTGACGACAATCCTGGCGGGTCTCCTGTCCAACTACCCGTATGCCCTGGCCAGCGGGATGGGCCTCAACGCCTTCTTCGCCTTCACCGTGGCCGCTAAGGCCGGGTGGCAGGCGGCCCTTGGCGTCGTGTTCCTGGAGGGTATCGTCTTCCTGATCCTCTCGGTCACCGGCGCAATAAACACTATCGACCGCGCAATC
>CAZYFG010000114.1:0-7021 GCA_964646835.1 uncultured Eubacteriales bacterium
CCTGTCCGGCCGGAGATGAGAGATAGGTTCAGCCTATCCGGCAGGAAGTGCCAGATACCCGGTCTGGGCCGGGTGACGTCGCGGCAAGACCGGACCGTCTTACTGGCCGCTCACCTAAGACCCCTTCTCAACATAATCTGGACAAAAGGACGAAAGCGGGGGGATACAAATGAGAGCGCCTTCGAGGGTCTTGGGCGGCCGATGGAGACGGATAAGTCAAGCTCACTTGGACCTCAATAACATGCTGCGCCTCTTGTGGGAGCAGCACGTCTGGTGGACGAGGTCGTTCATCATAAGCGTTGCGGCCAACCTTCCTGACCTGAATGTGGTGACGGCAAGGCTCCTCAGAAACCCGAGGGATTTCCAAGCAGCGCTGGAGCCTTTGTACGGTCCCGAGATCGCCGCGGAGTTCGCCCGGCTGCTCACCGACCATCTCACAATTGCCGCTGAGCTTGTGCAAGCCGCGAAGGCCGGGGATGCGGCGAGGGCAGCGGATGCGGAGCGGCGGTGGTATCTGAACGCCGACGAAATCGCCTGCTTCCTGGCACGAATCAACCCCTTCTGGTCGGCTGAGGAGTGGAGGGCAATGCTGCACGAGCACCTCGCCCTGACCAAGGATGAGGCGGTAGCGTACCTTACCGGGAAGTACGAACAGAGCATCCAGATATTCGACCAGATAGAGCTTCAGGCGCTTGAGATGGCCGACGTCATGACCGAAGGCATCGTGAGGCAGTTCCCAAGGCGTTTCCGGTGACGCAGATGGCTAACATAGCTCAGACGACCCAGCCGGCCAAGTGAGCTAGATTAGTCTGGTGACTCAGCTGAGCCAGGTGAGTCATCCGGTCACTTGAACAAGGCCAAAAAAGAACCGTACCCTTCCTTCTCCAGGTCTTCGACCGGGATGAACCGCAGAGCGGCGGAGTTGATGCAATACCTGAGGCCCGTCGGCCCGGGTCCGTCATTGAACACGTGCCCGAGGTGGGAGTCGCCGTAGGCGCTTCTGACCTCGGTCCTTGTCATATTGTGGCTGTGATCGGGTTTCTCGATCACGCTCTCCTGCTTGACCGGCTTCGTGAAACTCGGCCAGCCGCACCCTGAATCGAACTTGTCGAGAGAGGTAAATAACGGCACGCCTGTCACGACGTCGACATAGATTCCGGGGCGGGTATTGTCCCAATACTCGTTCTGGAACGGAGGTTCCGTGGCACCCTCCTGAGTCACCCGGTATTGCTCGGGAGTGAGGCGGGCGCGGAGCTCCTCCTCCGGAGGTTTCGCCGATACCGGTGCCTTCCCGCTATCTGGGGCCCAAGCCTTCTCCAAGTACGCCTCACGGCCCGAGCCGACCCTATAGCGCTTGTAGTGCTCCGGCTTCTTCACGTGGTAGTCCTGGTGGAACTCCTCGGCGACGTAGAACTCGGAAGCAGGAAGGATCTTGGTGGCGATGTCCTTGCCGAATCGGCCGGAACGGTTGAGCGCGGCCTTTGACTCCTCGGCTTCCCGCTTCTGCTCCTCGTCGAAGTAGAAGATGGCCGTTCTGTATTGGGAACCCCTGTCCACAAACTGACCGAAGGGGTCGGTCGGATCGATCTGCCTCCAGAACACGTCGAGGAGGGTCCGGTAGGATACCCGGGACGGCTCGTACTCAACCCTCACGGCCTCGTAGTGGCCGGTGCCACCGGAACACACCTGCTCGTACGTAGGATTTGGAACGTGGCCACCTGTATAGCCGCACAAGATCTCTTTCACGCCCTCAAGACTCGCGAAGGGTTGAACCATGCACCAGAAACATCCTCCCGCGAATATTGCGTAAGCTGACCGGTCAGTCATTGGTAGATCGACCTCCATTCGTAACGACCGCAAGATACGCCAGTAGGATCCGTCCGCAGGATGTCGGCAGGCTCTCCGGCTCGGGCCGGGTTGCCGGCATGCGCTACGTGTATTATGCGTGAATTGCTACCCCTTGAGATGCTTGTCAAGGAATCTCGTCATCTTGGGCATTGCGTCCATCCACGTCTTTTTCTTGGCGAAGGTGTGGACTTCGTCCGGGTAGTACACGACCTCGAAGTCCTTTCCCAGTTCAACAAGGTCCCGGATGATGGAGTCCATTTGCTGAAAGTCCACGTTCATGTCGGCAGTGCCTTGCACGTTTAGAAGCGGAGCCGTCATATTCTTGGCATAGGTCTTGGGGGATCCTTGCCTGTAGAGGTCGGGTGACTCCTCCGGTTCGCCGCCGAGGTACATCTTGAACGACCCCACCCGCTTCCCGTACCGCTTGTCAGCCCATTTCGTCCACTGGACGTAGTCCCAAATCCCCGCGATGTTGATGCCGCACCTGAAGACGTCCGGATACTGGGTCAAGCAGTGAAGAGTCATGTACCCGCCGTAGCTCAGACCGTAGACGGCTACCCTCTCAGAGTCAACATAGGGCAGTCCCTTCAGATAGTTGCCCGCTCCCACGACATCGGCCACGTCGTCGACGCCCATCTTGTGGTAGAGGGCCTGTCTGAAGTCGCGTCCGTATCCAATCCCCCCGCGGAAGTTCACCGACAAGACGACATACCCTTGCTGGACGAGATACTGGTTGTACGCGTGGAAGAGGGCGTAGGACCTCTGGGGATGCCAACCTCGCCTCATCTGCCTGATTGGCCCTCCGTGGACCCAAACGATGGCGGGGAACTTCTTCCCCGGCTCCAGAGCCTTGGGCTTCATGAGATAGGCGTGGATAGTGAGACCGCCGGCGCTTTCGAACCGCACCTCTTCGGGCTCAAACTGGTTCTCCGGACTCCACACGTCGGGCATGGAGAACGTCACCTGGAACGGATCTTCCCCGTTGGGGCCGGACACCCACAGGTCCCCGTTACGAAACTCGTCACAATGCTGGAAAGCCAGACGCCCGTCAGGCGAGACGCTGACCAGCGAGTTTGTCCCCGGGAGGGAGATGACCTTCACGCTCTCCCCTGTCGCCAGGCTGTAACGGTAAATGTGACGCTGGTCAAGACCGTCTTTGTTCGATGCGTACAGAAACCCGGAGCCGTCAGGGAGCCATTGGGCGGAATCCCCCGCATGGGCGAAGTCCTCGCACTGACCGAAGGTGACTTGCCGGACCGCCTTGGTCGCGAGGTCAAGGATGTAGTAGTGCGCCCAACCGTTGTTCTCCATCATGAGCAGGAGTTTGGTACGGTCGGGCGACACGGCGCCACCGGTGAACATGACGGGACCCCTGCCGGTACCCTGAATCCGGTACAGGAGCTCGGGAGCGGGGACGCGGTCCCGCTTGGGCTTGTCGCTGTGGCGATCACTATCTCCGTCGCCATCCGGGGCAGCAAACTTGACGGTCCGCAGCTCCGCGGCCAGACCCCCGTCTGCGTGCTGGGTGAACATCAGCGTGTCGTCATCGAGCCAGGTCGGCCCGCTGGCGGAACTCGAGAAACGCGACCGCCACTCCAGTTTGACGCCGGACGCCGTGACCTTCGCGACACCTATTTGGTGGTATGACTCCTCGTCCCGGAAAGTGAACGCGAACCGGTGGGATGAAGGCGACCACTCCGCGCGGCCTCCCGGACCCCTTCCCGCCCCGGTCCCTGAAGGAAGCGAGAACTCGATGAGTTCGCCCGTCCGCTCGTCCCGGAGCCAGATGGCTCCGCCCTTCGCGAAAGCAAGATAGGAGCCGTCAGGGGAAAAAGACAGTCCGCCCATGGACTTGCCTTCAAGTAGCGTATCAATGGTGTCGAAACCGGATCCGCCAAGCCTCACGAGGGAGCCGTCCGCGATCGCGTAGATCTTTCCGTCTTTGGTCCACACGAAGTCCGAGACGCCGCTCTTGGCCGACGTCAGTTTCCTGGAACTCGACTTGCCCGGCTCCACGAGCCATAGGTCCCTGAGACCTCCGTCATCCCAGATGAACGCTATGTAGCGCCCGTCAGGACTCCATTCCCATTTGCCCAGGTACTTTATGTCCAACACATCGGATACCGTAATCGGGCCGCTCACCGGAAACCCTCCCTTGACTATGTGATGCTTGACTCGCCTTCGGGACAGTCCCTAACCTCTGTGATATACGGCTTGCCTTCCCAGATCTCGTGACACGAAGCCCCTCCGGGTTTCTGGAAGGCCAAACGCTACACGGCATCTCCTATGCCAATTACACCGCCAGTTCCTCCATGGACTCGACCAGCAGCTCGACCTCTTCGCGCGTGGTGTACGGGGCAAGTCCTGCCCGCACCCAGGAACCGCTGGCCCTAATACCCAGCAACAGAGCCAGAGTCGTCGCGTAGAAGTCGCCGCTTGCGATATAGAGAGCCTTCTTGAGAGCGTGGAGGCAGACATCCCGCGGAGCCATTCCCTGAACGCGGAACGCGATCGTCGGAGTCTTCCTGACATCATCAGGCGCCGCATAGACCTTGAACCCGGGAATGGCCCGGAGCTTCGCCCTCACCCACTGGGCCAGCGGGTTCTCGTGTTCCTCGATCTTCTCCATGGCGGAACGGATCTTATCCCTAGTCGTGGCTCCCTCGCCCAGGCTCGCGATGAACTTCACGGCACCCTCCGCTCCTGCGATTCCCTCATGGTTCAAAGTGCCTGTCTCAATCTTGTCGGGACGTTCTTCGAGTTGCGGCAGCACTTTGTAGGTCTGAAGTCGGTCGTATAGGTCCGCCTTGACTGAGAGAACTCCCAGGTGAGGACCGAAAGCCTTGTACGGGGAGAACAGGATGGCGTCAGCGCCCAGGGCATCCCTGTCGATGAACATATGGGGCGCGGCGTGGACGGCGTCCACGACCACCCAGGCTCCCACCGAGTGCGCCGCGTCGGCTATGGCCCTCACGTCGTTGATCGTTCCTACCACGTTAGATGCCAGGCCCACCGCGACCAGCCTGGTCTTGGGGGTTATGATTGAAGGGAGGTCGCTCAGGTCGAGCGTCAGACGCTCCCGGTCCACCTTGATCCACTTGGCGCTGCCGCCCCTATCCTCGATCGCCGAGATCCATGGGTCGACGTTGGCCCGGTGGTCCAGTTCCGTGACGACCACCTCGTCTCCCTCGCGCCAATCTCTGGCCATCGCCCTGGCCAGAGCAAAGTTCAGCGTGGTCATGTTGGCGCCGAAGGCGACTTCGTCGGCCTGCCCACCGAGGAAGTCCGCCATGGCCGCGCGGGCCCTGAGAAGCAATTCGTCTGTCTCGACACCCGTCGCGAATACCCCGTGGACGTTGGCCGAACCCCTGATCAGGTAGCTGGCCATCGCCTCAATGGCGGTGTCCGCCGCTTGGGACCCTCCGGGGCCGTCCAGAAACGCCACCGGCATACCGTTCTCAGTCCTGCGAAGGGCAGGAAACCGTCTTCTGACCGCTTGAACGTCGTAGGGGGCACTGGCCCTGGACGGGGCCAACGCTTCCGCGCCTCTCTTCTGAGCCTGGGACACTGTAAATCGCCTCGCTTGAGTGGCTATTCGGCCGTGGGCAAGGTGACCAAGGGACGAAAGGTCGAACAAGCATCCTGCCCACAGGTCGTCTTAGGCGAGAGCTATTCAGGGGGAGGAGCGCGGATTCCTGCATTCGCATAGACCCTAGAGGATCCCTAGGCATCTCCGAGCGGGTCAGACTGCATGGCATCGTTGCAGTATACTGAATCACAGAGGTGCTGCTCGTGAACCTGATTGCGATACTCAAGCCAATTGGGAGACGGATGCCTCTGTATGCGCGGCTCATGTATGTGCTCTACTCGGACCCTGCAGTCAGCAGGAGGCGGAAGGTGTACTTGAGCGCGGGGCTTCTGTATGCTCTCTCACCTATAGACCTGGTGCCGGGGGTCCTTCCGGTTGTCGGCCAATTGGATGACATCGTCATTGCCTTATATGCCCTGGTTGGAGCCCTCAAGAGGATACCTCCTGAGCGGCGGGATGATTACCTCACCAGAACCGGCCTATCCATGGAGGTCTTGGAGCGCGACCTTAAAGCAGCCAAGGCCCTCATGCTCTACCTCGCCACGCGGCCTCTGGAGTATGCGGGCAGAGGTGTCCGGTGGACGGCGAGGAAGGTGGGAAGGGTTATTTCGGCGTGTGGCAGGATGGTGAAGAACGGCCGCCACGCCCAAGAGCGCCAGGCAGAGAAAAGGCGACTTCACAGCGAATGATGATCAGCGGGAACGGAACGGTCCGCCGGACGTCCGTAACTCAGCCGCCCCGTTTTCCTGGACCCGGATACGAGTCCCCTCCCATGAGGATGCGACCCAGCAGGCGCCCGCACGGTGAATCTGCTGCAACCCACGACTCCGCGAAGGAGGCGACCACTCACGGAGGATCAACTCCATACCAGGATCAGGTTTCAACCCACGCCTCCGCGAAGGAGGCGACCACCCAAAGTGGCGGCGCCACCCCGCCACATCTGGTTTCAACCCACGCCTCCGCGAAGGAGGCGACTCGTTAGAGACCGTCTGGAACGCGAGAGGCCGCTTGTTTCAACCCACGCCTCCGCGAAGGAGGCGACTACAAGTGGGAGATCAGTGAGGGGGTCCTCCCTGTTTCAACCCACGCCTCCGCGAAGGAGGCGACTGTAAGCATCCGCTCTATAAACTCCAACACCGAGGCGTTTCAACCCACGCCTCCGCGAAGGAGGCGACAGTACGCGATTATCGAGTACCCCTGCGGTCACATGTTTCAACCCACGCCTCCGCGAAGGAGGCGACTCCAGTCCGAAGTCCTCTGGACAGAGGACCTGGGTGTTTCAACCCACGCCTCCGCGAAGGAGGCGACCCCTACCCGGTCTCGCAGGAATACATCGACCTGATGTTTCAACCCACGCCTCCGCGAAGGAGGCGACTGGAACTCACTATGGGTGACGGCGATCCCGTCCTGGTTTCAACCCACGCCTCCGCGAAGGAGGCGACACTTCCCGGCAGTAGACCTTTTGGTCCTACTCAAGTTTCAACCCACGCCTCCGCGAAGGAGGCGACTCCTATACAGGCGCACGTACCTGCGGAGGCTCCTGTTTCAACCCACGCCTCCGCGAAGGAGGCGACGAAGGTGGCG
>CAZYFG010000115.1:0-3944 GCA_964646835.1 uncultured Eubacteriales bacterium
GTTGTGGCAGTCGCGCCCGATGAGGAGATACGCGGGTCGGTGAGGCCCGGGATGGTCGTAACCGAAGTGGATGACCGACCTGTCCAGGAGTATGTCTGGAGCCAAAGGGGGTTGCAGCTGTCACGCTTCGAGAGGCTCAGGTATGACCCCATTAGGAAGCAACTATATCAGAGACAACTGGTGTTGCCTACGGACCGGGATTCGGTGACGGTAGCCCTCTTGTCTGAGGACGAGGTGGGGACAGAGGTCAGCTTGCCCTATTCGTCCGTACAGTGGGATTACAGGAGCCCCTGGCCACCCGTTTATTCACAGGGCGACAAGCAGATCGCGCCAAGCCTGTACACAGATGTTCTGGCTGACGGCACGGTGGGATACGTCCAGATCGCGGACTTCTTCCAGTCCGATGAAGACCTGCTGGCGCTCAGGACGTTCTTTGAGAAGGTGCGGGACCTGCCCGCCCTCATAATCGATATCCGGGGGAATCCCGGGGGATTGATCACATGCTGCGGTTCTATAATCGGTCAGCTTACTCCCCGGCCGGTTCAGTTCACCACGCGAATCGCATGGAGAGACGGCGCAAGCCATATCCCTCCCGAGATACTGACCGACGAGTTCGCCAACCCGCTAGAGTGGCAGTACACATTGGATTCACGGAATTCCCTGCAGTATACAGGGAAGATCTTCGTCTTGGTGGATGACCTCTGCTATTCCGCAGCTGACGGGTTTGCCTCTTTGTGCAAGTCGTCAGGGTTTGCCACTCTGGTAGGTACCTGGACCGGTGGGGACGGGCTTGGACTCACGCCGGCTTTGGTCACGCTGCCGAACAGCGGAATGGTAGTGGGATTCCCGCTCTGCATGGGCCTCAACCCCGACTTCACGGCAAACGAAGAGACCCAGACGACTCCGGACGTCCTTGTGGAACAGAGTCCCGAGGCCATGGTGAAGTACCTGGAGATGCTTGGCACGGCGAGTGCTGCGGGCGAAGGACCGGGTGGACTTGGTCCAAACCCTGAATGGGACACCGCGCTCAGGAAGTGCCTGGAACTTGCTCTTCAGTAGGTCGGAAGGAGGAAACGGGATGAGGATCACCGTCGGCGTAGATGATTACAGGCGTTGTGTAGATGCCGTTCCGGAGAAGGGCAAGTGGCAGGCCTGGCTGGACGAGTATTACTCCAAGTTTCGGCACGTGTTCGATCCGATGGTCAAGTACCTCTACATGGCGGACAGCGTTGAGTCGTTGCGCCCGTACGTTGAGACTTGGGACTTTGAAGCAGGTCTTCGGGCTGCAGAACGGTTCATCTCCGCACGGGGAGTGGACCGCGTCAAGAAGCTGGCATCAAGAAGTGCCGAGATACTCGACTTCCACGAGGACTGCGATGTATTTCTCATGGTGGGAATAGGCCAGGTGGGAGGGACGGCCCTTCCGGCGGAGAAGCCGTTCATCTACTTCGGGATCGAGCTCTTCGCGGACAAGTTGGATCGCCTTGCGTTCACGGTGCCTCACGAGTTCATGCATGCAGCGCGGAGACGAGGTTTCGATCCTGCTACCCTGACCTTCGGTCATCTTGTGGTGGAGGAAGGGATTGCCACCGTCTTCTCCATAGTCGCTCAGGACCTACCCCTCGATTATCCCAACCTGAAAGCAGCCCTGCCGTTCATGACCGATGAGGCTTTCGCGTACTGCGAAGAGAACCGCAAAGCGCTCACCAGAGAGCTCTTCTCTCACGCGGCCTCGCCTGTCACACCAGAACTTGCAGCGAAATATCTGTACTCGGGTCCCCGTTGCGATGAGAGGGGCGTGCCTGGGAGCGTGGGGTACTACGTAGGCGCCCGCATCGTCATCGACCTTCTCAAAGAGGGGCTGGCGGTCAAGGAACTGTCCCGGTTACCCGCTCAGGAGGTCATTGACACTGTTCTGCGACGGTATTACTGACCTTCAACTGGAGCATGAAGGTAGTCCTCCCACAGTTGCCGAACGGTCTCACGACGCGTCGCTGGCGAAACTAGGCGAACATGTAGTCAACGATAGCATCTATGTGGATCTGGGTTGTATCCAGCAGCAGGGTACCTCACAGCGCATACCTCCACTTGAGATGGTGCGTCGATCCGCGGACGGTTCCGGCACTTGGTTCGTCTAGGGAGGCCAGTCTCCCTCCTCCCGGTTGGCAAAGAGCATGCAGGGTTTTGTCTGCCCGGCGGAGAAAGCGGAGGCGTCCCCGACGGCTTGACAGGAGGATACACTATGGCCAGTATGGTCAGTCCCATCCGCACGATAGAAGCCCACCCGCGAGGAGTAGTGTCTGCCGCGTTTTCCCCGGATGACAGCCGGCTGCTCATCGGTGCCAGCGAGAAGGGCGCGTCCCTATGGGACGTTGCCACCGGAGAGTGTCTGCGCACCTTCCCCGGTACTGATGGGGCCACCCGGACGGTTGAGTTCTCCCGTGACGGGCGTTACGCCCTCATCCCTGCCCACGACGAGTGTCGCATATGGGACCTCGAGACCGGATCCGTGAAACAGACGCTGAAATGGGAAACCGGGCGGTTCTCGTTTGGCATGCGCCTCGGCGGGTGGTTCATCTTCGCCGGCTTCCATCCTGACGGACAGCATGTCGTTACCGTTACCAGCGACAGGGAGGTCACTCTCTGGGATCTTTCGACAGGGAAGGGGAAACGGATCCGGGAGTCTGAGGGTAGGTCCTTCGGCGGATTCGCTGCCTTGTCGCCGGCGGGCGATTTCCTGATGATTGGAAGCCAGCAGCTCATCGGCGCCGCGATCCATTGTGACCTGAGCAGCGGGCGCGCCTCGGCCGTGGGCTTCCATACAGGTGGGCTGACTTCCCTGGCCGTCAGCAGGACTGCCGCCATATCGGGAAGCTATGATGGCACGGCGTGCCTGTGGGACCCCCGGATACCGCGGATTCTGGGGACACTTGTCCACCGGGAACCTGGCGCCGCACCGGTCGCGTTTCGCCAAGCGGGGAAATACGCCCTAGCTGATGATCCCGTGGATGGAGTCCAGATCTGGGATATGACCTCCGGGAGAGTCATCCGGACCGTGGAGCGCCGCGACCACTGGAACCCGATGTCGTTCCTCCCCGACAGGCAGTCTCGCCTCTCGATAGAGTGCGAGGTGAGCGGAGGCCAACCGTGGCCGAGGTCGTCGGATGGGGCAGTGATGTCGGTTGCGCTTTCCCAGGACGGACGGCTGGCCGCGACCGGAACCTACGGAGGCAAGGTCCATCTCTGGGATGTGGAGACAGGCAGGTGCCTGCAGGTATTCGACGGCTTCCCCAGGGATGTCGGCGTAGTAGCTATTTCGCCGCACGCGAAGTATTTGCTGGCTGCGGGCAATGGGAAGGACTACGAAGACAAGGCGGTTATCCGGATATGGGAAATCGGGCAAGCGGTGTCGGCAGTCGTGGGCGCGTCCGAGAACGCGCCGGAAGGGGCGAAGGCCCCTGTGCCGGCTGCTCACGGACCGTCTTCAGTGCTCATGCAGCCTCGTCGACCCATGGGGCCGCCGGTGGGATGCCTGGGGCCACGGCTGCGACCGAGCCTGCGGGGCTACCCGGTCACATCCTCGCGCAGAGAGTGGAAGAGTGCATCCGCAGGCGAGAATGGAGTGAGGCCCGGGACCTGCTCCGCCAAGCTGAACCGCTTCCCGGCGGGGACCAAAACCCCCAGGTCGTCCAGGCGCTTTCGCGCACCGACTACTACACGCGCCATGCTTCATATCCCTACGCCCGCGTCCTGCGCGGCCACACCCGCAAGGTCAATTCGGTGACGGTGTCGCCTGACGGACGCAAAGCCCTCACGGCAAGCGACGATGGAACTATCCGGCTGTGGGACCTCGGCACCTCACGACAGGAGCAAGCGATCGACATAGGCGTCGTCCCGCGCTCGGCCACCTTCACCGCAGACGGGAAGCTGGCCCTTGTCGCAGA
>CAZYFG010000115.1:3954-6921 GCA_964646835.1 uncultured Eubacteriales bacterium
GACCGGGTCGCCACCATATGGGACCTGGCGCGACGTTCTCGCGTTTTCAGCGCCGGCGGGGCGGAGTGTCCCGTGGACCTAGCGGCCTACTCGCGGAACTCGCCGACCCTGGCTGTTGCGAGCGGCAGTGCGGTTGTATTGTGGGATGTCCGCTCCGGACAGCGCAGGCAGGTTCTTCCTCACCACGAAGAGGTTGTTTCTCTCGCGTTCACCGGGAACGGGAACGACGTCTTGGCTGTCGCTCGCGATGGCACCCTATTCCGATGGAGGACCAAGCCGGGCCAGCCAGATAGGCGGTTCAACCCCGGGGAGATCATATCCGCAAGCGTGTTCTGCACGGCTTACCTGGATCGCAGCAAGGACGTTGTTCTCACTGCCGCTCCTGACGGAACCGCCCGGATGTGGGATTTTGAAGATGGTGCCTGTCTCGGTATTGCGTTGGGTCACAGCGGGCGAGTGATCTCAGTAGCCGGGTGCTGTCCCGGAGAAGGGGTGCCGGCCAAGTTCGTGGTTGCTGCCTGCGACGACGGCAATGCCTACCTCTGGAACCTCGAATCCGGGAGGTGTGAGCGCCGGGTCCCGTGCCCGGGCGGTACCGTGGAGTCGGTGGCTTACTCCCCGAGGATGAAGTGCATGTTGACCTGCGATTCCGAGTCAGGGGATACCGAAGTGCAGGTGTGGACGGCAGATAGAAGGTAAGCGTATCGCCCGGGACATCGCGACCCGAGGACCGGTGACAGAGCGCTACTCCCTATCCCAATCCTGGTTGCGTGCCACTTCTCTGCCGAGCTCCTCGAGCGTCAGGACCACGGGCCCCTTTGGGTCGAATGCCCTGCGTGGTATGTCGTTGGGGGTGACCTCAAGGATTCCCCTAAGAGTCAGTATCCTATTGTGAACCACCGAAAGCCGGATGTTGTTATCCTTGCTAAGCTGGGCCTTCCGAAGGTCTCTTCTGTATCTCTCAACGAAGGCCCTGTCGCCCTGATATCTCTGAGTAGGACCGAAGTGCTGATCCCCATGATATTCGATCGCCCAGAAGAACTCAGGCACGTAGATGTCGTACTCCAGGTTCTGGCCAGTTTCGTTGTTGCGGAGGAAGTCCGGGCGGGCGTGTCGCACCAGTATGACTCTTGGGGCTACGATCCACTCTAGAAAGAGGGCCGTGGTCTCCTCACCTTTGAACGGTGCGATGTTCACCTTGATCCGGATTTGAGCAGCGATCCTCGTCTCAACATCCCGCGGCACGAGTGCTACCGGTATTAGCCTGTTACGATCCTTGACGAGGTCCATCCAGCCCTGGCGCTGAAGGGTGCGCAAATGCTTGGCAAGATGTTTCGAACTGACGCCCGCTTCCCTTGCGAGAGCCTCAATGCAGGACGGTTGCTTATACATGCTTACTACGTAGAGCGCTTTGGCAGCGAGAGACAGTTCCTTGGCACCAGCCAAGCTCTCGATGACTAGCGTGTTAATGATGGCCTTCGCCTCCAATCGACGAAATGTCCAGTCGCAGTCTGCCCAAATTTTACCAGCATCCCCATCTTACGACAAGATCTCCGAACTGACCGCCATGCGGATTGGAATGGGAGATCTCGACGAAGGTCTTTATCCGAGGCAGTGTCTTACGGCCAAGGATGGTTGACCTGAAGCGGCGTCTTACCGCCGAGGATGATGCTCTGAGGCGGCTCGGCGACGAAACGGGATCGTCCGACCCCGGTCATGGACAAGAGGGAACCGTTCGAAGTCGGATCACCGACAAAAGGGGAGCCATTCGACTCCGGTCATGGACAAAAGGGAACCGTTCGACCCCGGCTCATAGACAAAACGGAACCCTTCGGCCCGTCCCCGCTCCCTGATGAAGGTAAGACACTGCCCGGGGGAGTAGTATGGCCTGCGAACCCATACGAAAGGAGAGACTCCCATGGAACTCGGCGCGTTCTCAATCAGTCTGGCTGTGAAGGACCTCCAGGCTTCCAAGGCCTTCTATGAGAAACTGGGGTTCCGCGCGTTTCAAGGAGATGAGACGCAAAACTGGCTGATCATGAAGAACGGAGACCACGTGATCGGCCTCTTTCAGGGCATGTTGGAGAAGAACATCCTGACCTTCAATCCCGGTTGGGACCAAAACGCGCAGAAGCTGGCGGCTTTCACCGATGTTCGCGAACTGCAGCGCCAGCTGAAGGCCCAGGGCGTGCAGCTCCTAAACGAGGCGGATGAGAGCACCACGGGCCCGGCTTACTTCATGCTTGTGGACCCGGACGGAAACCCGATACTGGTCGACCAGCACGTTTGAGCCTACTCGACTCCGACGAACAGGTAGAACTGGAGAGTCCCGCCCCTAGGCCGTCCCGCAGCGGGGTCGCCCAGGTCCGCCCACAGACTGGTGATCACCAGTTTGACGCGAAGGCCCGCTCCATCGTCAGAGATGACCGTGTCCTCCGGCTGAAGCTCGACGTCTACCTGCTCTCCGTACTTGTGTGCGAGGTCCTGGATATAGTCATACAGCGACCTTTGCCATACCGGCGTGCCCTCGCGGATTACCTGAACATCCCAGTTCACCGTGTTGTACGTTACCTCAACCGGGCCTTGACGCATAGAGACGTCGGGTCCGATCCCGAACTCCGACGCGAAATCAAAGAAGTAGTCGTATCCGCCTAGGTCAAATGCCTCGCCTCGGGATTGATACCTGACGTACTTGTGTCTTTCGGGAAATCCCACGTCGAAGTATTGGAAGCCGAAGACTTTATCGAACTCGCCGAAGTGGAAGTCCGCGGGGAGAAAACGGACATCCGTCAGCTGGTGGTTGTCCGCAAAGTAGAACAGGATTTCGGCGAATTCGCGGCGGTCCTCGACGGGCACCGGCTGGGTTGGATGGACGATGGTTCCTTCTCGCAGCATCCCGTACTTCGTGAGCAACGTCTCAAAACGCCTGTTTTGACTCCACATGGACACCGAGAAACTGCTCCACGG
>CAZYFG010000116.1:0-5491 GCA_964646835.1 uncultured Eubacteriales bacterium
TATCTTTCGGCCAGCGGCGAGCAGAAGAGCAAGCCTACCCAGCACAGCGTAGCCGAGCTTCGCTCCATCGGCATTTCCCCCGACATCATCATCTGCAGGTCGACCTTGCCCATGTCTACTGAGATGCGTGAGAAGATCGCCCTTTTCTGCAGCGTGGAAAAGAACGCGGTGGTCCAGAATCTTGACGCTCGCAGCATCTATGAGGTGCCCGTCATGCTGGAGCGCGAGGGAGTCGGCACGCTTCTCGAGGACAAGCTTTTCTTGCCGAAGAGGGAGCCGGACCTCACCGAGTGGGAGGAGATCGGGCGGCGAGTCGCCTCCCCTGCCAGGGAATGCCGAATAGCCCTGGTCGGCAAGTACGTGGCGTTGCATGACGCCTACAAGAGCATTGTCGAGGCCTTGAACCACGGCGGATTGGCCAACGGGGCGAGGGTGGACATCGACTGGGTCGACGCCATCGAGATGGACACCATGTCCGAGGACGAGGTGGCCGACAGACTGAGCCAGGCTGACGGCATTCTGGTCCCGGGGGGCTTTGGTCACCGGGGCGTCAAAGGGAAAATCGCTACGGCCAAGTACGCGCGGGAGAACAAGGTGCCCTACTTCGGGATTTGTCTTGGCCTTCAGTGCGCCGTCATTGAGGTGGCCAGGAACGTGATAGGCTATAAGGAAGCCGACTCCACTGAGTTCAACCCCGATACGCCCCATCCGGTGATCGATCTTATGCCCGAACAGAAAGACGTGGAGGACATGGGAGGCACCATGAGGCTTGGTCTTCTCCAGTGCCAGTTGAAGGAGGGGTCCATCGCCAGGCACGCGTACGGGGCCGAGATGATACACGAGCGGCACAGGCACCGGTTCGAGGTTAATCCCAGGTATGTCCCGGAACTGACGGCCTCTGGACTTCTGCCGGTGGGTATATGGCCCGCCAGGGGTTTGGTTGAGGTCATGGAACTCAATGGCCACCCCTGGTTCTTAGGTTGCCAGTTCCACCCGGAACTCCTATCAAGGCCAAACAGGCCCCATCCGCTTTTCGCCGACTTTATCGGGGCGACTCTCAAACGTCACGGCTGATATGGTAGGATGTTTTCAATCATTAGAATTATGGAGTGACTGACTATGGATTCCATGACCGAAGGAAGCGTCATAAAGCGGGTCCGCATAACCGACACGACTCTCCGTGATGGGCACCAATCACTCCTGGCCACCAGGATGAAGACCGCGGATATGCTGCCTATCATAGAAAAGATTGACCGCGTGGGGTTCAACTCAGTCGAGGTCTGGGGCGGAGCAACCTTTGATACGGCCATGCGGTTCCTGAACGAAGACCCGTGGGAGAGGCTCATCGCCCTGAAAAAGGCGTTCAAGAATACCCCTCTACAGATGCTCCTTCGCGGCCAGAACCTGGTTGGGTATAAGCATTATCCAGACGATGTGGTGGAGCCGTTCGTCAAGGCAGCTATCAGAAACGGGATCTCCATCATGAGGATTTTCGACGCGGTGAACGATGTGCGTAACATGTGGAAAGCCATCGAGGTCTCTAAGAACGAGGGCGCCCACGTGCAGGCGACCGTCTGCTATACGATAAGCCCTGTGCACGACCTGAAGCACTACGTTTCGGTCGCCAGGGAGCTCAAGAGGATGGGGGCCGACTCCCTCTGCCTGAAAGATATGGCGGGCATCCTGGCCCCAAGCAAGGCGTATGACATAGTCAAACGGTGGAAAGATGAAATCGGCCTGCCGGTCCAGGTGCATACCCACTACACTTCGGGGATGGGCTCCATGGCTTACCTGAAGGCCATCGAGGCCGGCGCCGATGTCGTGGACTGCGCGATCTCGACCATGTCGATGTCAACATCTCAGCCTCCGGTCGAGTCCATCGTCGCCGCGTTGGAAGGCACGGTGTACGACACGGGACTGAATCTCGAGATCTTGTCGGAGATCGCCCAGTACTTCCAGGAGGTAAGAGGGCATTACGGCCAGTTTGACAAGGCTTCACCTACGCCCGATGCCAACGTCTTGAGGTACCAGATCCCGGGCGGGATGATCTCCAACTTCATCTCCCAGCTGCGCGAACAAGGACAGATAGACAAGCTGCCCGCGGTGCTTGAGGAAGTGCCTCGCGTGAAGGCGGACATGGGACACCCGCCGCTCGTTACTCCCAGCAGCCAGATTGTGGGCACCCAGGCGGTGTTCAACGTCCTCTTGGGCGAGCGGTACAAGATCACCACCAATGAAGTCAAGGACTACTTCAGGGGTCTCTACGGGAAGCCTCCGGCGCCCGTCGACCCCGAAATTCAGAAGAAGGTCATCGGCGACGAAGAGCCCATCAAAGATAGGCCGGCCGATCACATCGAGCCCGGATACCAGAAGGCCAAGGAAGAGCTGGGGGCTCTATATACTAAGGAAGAGGATGTCCTCTCCTACGCGTTGTTCCCGCCCCAGGCCAAGAAGTTCCTCGAGGAGAGGCTGGCCGCCCGTACCGGAGTGGATCAGAACCTTCTTGAGCAGTCAAAGAAGGACCACCCAATGGGGTATATGCCGGTGTAACAGCGCACAACCTGGCATGAGACATGGAGACGTCGCCGCGCCGGTAGGGCCGCGGCGATGTCTTGTCAATGAGATAGACGACAATGAGGATGGCGATACCGTGAATCGGCCGAGGGGGATACATAATATGAAGACAATTGGCATTTATCAAGTCGACGCCTTCACCGACGTGGTGTTCGGAGGGAACCCGGCCGGAGTGGTTCCCGACGCTACGGGGCTCTCGGAAGAGATCATGCAGAAGATCGCCCGGGAGATGGCATTGTCTGAGACTGCTTTCATCATTGACACCCGGGGGAAAGGCCCCGCGGACTTTGAGGTACGCTTTTTCACCCCTGTCGCCGAGGTGGATCTGTGCGGTCACGCGACCATCGGGGCCTTTTGGCTGCTTGCTGAGATGGGGATCATTGAGGGGAAACACAGAGACGCCCAAAACGAGATACGGGTCCACCAGCTCACCAAAGCGGGCCTGCTCCCCGTGGACATCTCCTTTGGCTGCGAGGGCACTCCGTCAAGGGTCATGATGACCCAGAACTTGCCCCAGGTCGTCGGGCAGCGCGAAGAGCTCCTCGAGCTTGAACGCATCCTGGGGGCTCCTCAAGGATGCATTACGGGTTTTGAGAGGTCTTCTCCCCAAGTGGTGTCCACCGGTCTCCCCGACCTCATAGTCCCCGTGACGTCCCGCGAGGCTCTGCTTTCCATGAGGCCGAACATGGCTGCGGTCGCCGACTTCTGTGCGAGCCGGGGTATCATCAGCCTCCACTGCTTCTCCCTGGAGACGCTTGACCCCGAGTCAACGGTCCACTGCCGCGATTTTTCCCCGGCAGTAGGAGTCCCGGAAGAATCGGCGACAGGCACCGCGTCGGGCGCTACGGGCTCATATCTCGTCCTGAACCGCTTGATCGAGGTCAAAGAACCGGTGACCAAGATAATCTGCGAGCAAGGGCACATCCTCAAGCGCCCGTCGCTCATTCATGTCGAAGTCGCTTCCCGGGCGGGCGAGATAACCTCTGTGCGCGTGGGCGGCAGCGCGGTTACGGTTATTAAGGGGTCAATCTGCAGGGGAGAATAGGACAGGACTTACCTCTCCTACCCGAAAACCATTTCGGGATTCGCTGAGTCTCGTTCGACACGATCCGCTGGACTTACGTTTCCAGAGGTGTTACATTACGACGCGATGAATGGGTTAGTGTAACAGCTGCGGCGCCTCAAGTGGAGGGGAGTATTCATGAATAAGCCCGCAAGTCTGGGTTCCCGGCTCAAGAATGCCCGCTTATCCATAGGCAAAACACAGGGTGACGTGTCTCTGGACACCGGCTTTTCTCGCGAGATGATTTCCTATTGGGAGACCGGTTCACGCTTTCCAACCGTTTCGCAGCTTGGCGTGCTGGCAGATTACTACGGTGTAGACTTGGCGATGCTTGTGGATCCTGACGCGCCGGAAATCAAGGTCGCCTTCAGAAATCTGGACATGACCGACCATGACCGTGAAGTGATTTACTGGGCTCGTAAAGTCCTCTCGGGCTATTGGATGATGAACACGCTGCTGTCGGAGAAAGAGCTATGACGTCCAGACTGTCTCTCCACCGTGGAGTTGAGGCTGCTGCCGGAATCAGAGGAGCCTTGGTCCAAAAAGGGATCCTCCGAAAAGCCGGGGATCCGGCATCTGATGAGGTCCTCGAGGAACTACTCCGTCAAGAGAAGATACTGCTCGCTCGAGTTGCTCTCTCGGACAAGGTTTCAGCCGTCTACATGAGAAGTGAGCCATACGCGCTCATCCTGCTAAACTACACGAAGACCTTAGGCCACCAACGATTCTCTCTGGTTCATGAGATCTGTCACCACTTTCTCCACAAAGACCTGAATACGTGGATATGCACGGTATCCGCATACGAGAACCGCGGGCACGAGAGGGAAGCCAACCAGTTCGCTGCTGCTTTTCTGTTGCCCGCAAGTAGTATCAGCGCGGATTTCGCGGCGCATATGGACCAGACTCCTGACGCATGTCGCGCCGCAATCATGATATGTGACCGATTCCAGACAAGCTGGCAGAGCACGGTTGGCCGGCTGTACGACTTGAGCCTCATAGGACGCAGCAAACGGAACGAGATGCTCAACTGCAGCGTTAAGAGCCTGGCACGGAATTATGGGGTTTCTTTGGACCTTTTTAGGGCCAGCAGGAAGCTGCAACTTCCGAAAGAGTTTTCCAGCCTGGCAACGGAACTGCGAGACAGGGCGATCATCTCGGATCGGAAGTACGAGTCTCTAATGGATGATCTGGAGGCACTGGCGGAATGCGGGCAAACCTCTGTTTGACTGATCCTCGGACAACCTACAGACGATAAGTGGCATAATATCCCTCTCAAAGGATTATCCATCAACGGGGAGAAAGATCCCCTTGAGAGGAACCCGATCGCAGATCTGCCGTCTAACCGCCATAAGAGGGTGAAGCGAGTGAAAGGGAAGATCCTCGTCACAGGGTTCGAGCCTTTCGGAGGCGACGACGTCAATCCTTCCGGCGATGTCTTGAGAATGCTGGAGGGTACCGGGATTGACGGCTACCAGGTTGTGACCTCGCTGCTTCCGGTTGAGTGGGGCACGGTCAAGAGCCGTCTCGAGGCGTTGTTTGACGAGGTTCGGCCTTCAGTGGTCCTCTCCCTGGGGCTGGCTGCCGGACGGGCCGAGATCTCGGTTGAGAAGGTCGCCATCAACTACACTTCCCAATCAAAGGATAACGCCGGAGTCGTCGCAGTCGAGACGGAGATCGTCCCGGGGGGTCCCGATGGGTATTTTGCCACCATACCTGCCGAGGACATCGTTGAGGCCGTGAAGGCGGCAGGCATCCCTGCCAAGTTGTCGCTCTCGGCCGGGGCTTACCTCTGCAACTACGCGTTCTACTGTGCGGCGCATTTGGCCAAGCAGGGAGGGGACAAGACGCGAATAG
>CAZYFG010000116.1:5501-6890 GCA_964646835.1 uncultured Eubacteriales bacterium
AAATGGGACGGACTTCTAGGTCTGCCAAAGATGGTGGCCAAGAGAAAGAACTCCATGCCGTCCATGGACCTTGGTCGCATAAAGAGCGCTGTCGAGATATCGTTGACAACTGCCGTCAAGTCATTCCAAAATGTGGGTGACAAAGAAGGATTTTAGTGCGGAGCGACGAATACGTTCTGTCGCTAGGTTTTGGTCGTGTTTTCCCATTTGTGCCGCAGGCTGCGCAAACGACGAGTTGCCTGTGGTTTCCTTGACAACATAGATTGACCTTAGTTGGCGGGGGGTGCTATAATGCCCACTAGCCTGGATGGTTGTCCAATAATCCCAGGTTAAGTGCGGAAAGTACCGACAAAACCAACAAGACAATCGAAAGGTGCCTACCCGGAAAAGTGCTCCCGAAGATCGATTTTATGCGGACTCCTTCTTCATACCAAAGTCAAAGGGAGTCACCCTCTCGACAAACGTGAGGGAGGGTTAACCGGGCAAGGTGGAAGGCTGTAAAGGAATTCTTGGAAGGGGGGATCCCGGGCAACCCGAGACCTAGCGCTTGTAGGAAAGCTTGTAAGGGCAGTTCACCGGTTAAGTACTCTAGGGTACCGAAGACCGACAAAGGAGGATACAAGAGAGGATGTCTAAGAAGATTCTTGCTGTTGCTCTAGCAGCGGCAATGATTCTCGGCCTCGCTAGCGTGGCGTATGCTGCGTCGTTTGACGACACAGTTGGCCATGAGCGCGAGACCGCCATCAAGCAGCTCGCTGGGCTGGGCCTGCTTGCTGGGTACGGAGATGGCACTTTCAGGCCCGACAACACCATTACTAGAGCGGAATTCGCGAAGGTTATGGTGTACGCTCTGGGCCTGAAGGATGCTGCCGAGATGCTCACTGGCGTCCCTGTTGGCTTCAGCGACGTTGAGTCGAACCACTGGGCTACGGGGTACATCTCGGTTGCCAACAGCCAGGGTATCATCAAAGGCTACCCTGATGGGACCTTTGGTCCTCAGAACCAGGTAACCTACGCCGAAGTCATCACCATGATCCTGAGGGCTCTTGGCTATGGCCCGGTTCTCGACAAGCAAGTGTGGCCGACGGCGTTCCTCGCCAAGGCTGCCGAACTTAAGCTCAACAAGGGGATCAGCTTCCAAGCTAACACTCCGGCAACACGCGGCGATGTCGCCGGGTTGGTTGCCAATGCGGTTGCCACTCCCAAGCTTGTGCCGATTGCCTGGGGTCCTGATGGCCAACCCACGCAGTACGCAGAGAGCGGCACCGCTCAAGCCCCCAAGCTGGTCACCCTGCTTCACGATATGGGTGCCGACTACGTGACTGGATGGTTGGAGGATTCTCCTGAGCTGTTCTCCAACAAGACAGGCAGAATCACCCTCGACGATCC
>CAZYFG010000117.1:0-3788 GCA_964646835.1 uncultured Eubacteriales bacterium
CATCCCCCCTGGGACGGGCAAAGCGTGCTCCTCCACCTTCCCGGTCTCGGAATCGATCACCATGTAGCCCGGCCTTCCATCCGCATAGGTGGCCAGGATGAAGTTGGGGCCGGGCACCGCCCCAACCCTCAGGTCTCCTATTGGCCCGCGCTTGAAGCCGAGGTTCCTGGCTTCCCAGAGGAGTCTCCCGTCATCCCTGCTGAACGTGTATATGTCGCCCTGGCCCTCTCGGACGATGACGTGAACACGGTCTTCCACGACATAGGCATTCAGGGTGTCATGCCGGTCGCCGGAAACGCCGAACTCAGACTCTTTGCCCCATAGGATCTGGCCGTCGGACAGGCGGATCATCCCTATCCAGCGGTTCGTCAGAAAAACCGCTTCTTCTGTTTCAGAGACCCTTTGGACCTCGTTGTATTCGCCGTACCTGCCCATGGGGTGAAGTCCCCTGGGAGGCGTCTGTCTCGAGGCGAACCAGAACCCGGACCCGTAGTGAGCCGACGGGGCAGGCACCGAGAACTCCCAGGCGAGCCCCCAGCCTTCGGCCAAGACCGCCGGCGCGTTCCTCCATTCGGTGTGGAAGCTGGGCGCGAGAGAGGCTGAGGCCCCCATAGCGATCGCGACGGACGCCACGACCACGAGACGGGCGAGCCTTTCCCTCGAGGGACCGTCTTGGAGCATCCGGCTCATTCGGCCGGCCGCGCAAGTAGCGATCCCGGCAGAGACAAGAGTCACTCCCCATCCCCACGGGTTTGGGAAAAACCCGCTGCTCCAAAGGAGGAACGGCCGGAAGTAATCAAAGCGATCCAGGAGAACCTGTTGGAACACGAAGAAGGCGAGAGCGCTCCAGAGAAAACGATGTTTCCACGTGAGTTGGAAGCGGACGCTCATACCGAACCCTAGGACCAGTCCCAGGCCAAGAGGAACGGCCGCCAACAACACGTACTGCTGGAGATCCATGAAAAGCAAGTTGTAGACCGAAAGGAACACAAGGAACAGCGTGAGGAGGGCAGCCGATATCCAGGCCTTCCGGAAGGATGGATCCACCGGGCCTCCCTCCCCTTCAGAGTTCATCCGTCTGTAGACGCGTAATTCACCGAATTTGTTCGGGAACCGTGGGGCCGTCCTCAGTAAGGTGGACGAACTCGCCTCCCAGGACGGTCGCGACCACTTTCACTTTGAGGAGCTCCGCCGGATCCGCGTCCAGGATGTCTCTGTCCAGGATGGCGATATCTGCCAAGTACCCGGGGGCCAGGACGCCGCACTCCTTGTCCCTGTAAGCGAGATAGGCGCCGCCAACAGAGAAGCACCGCAAAGCCTCTCTGACGGTCAGGGCTTCGGCCTTGCCGAAATCGAGCCCGGCCATGGTCTTTCTGGCCACCGCGCCGTAAAGCGTCACGAACGGGTCGTACGGACCCGAGGCTACGTCGGTGTTCATGGCTACACGAATGCCTCGGGACAAATACGTCCTGGCAGGCTTGAAACCGGCCAAGAGGCTTTCGTCGATGTTGTCCGGGTAGATGTCTCCCTCAACATATATGAACCCGGGCTGCAGCGAGACGCCGATGTCGTGCTGGGCCATGGTATCCAGCGCGTAATTGGTCGGATAGTACCCGTGGACAATGTGGTGCCTCTGGTGCGGCAGAGCCTTCCTCTTGGAGAGCGCCTCGACCATGTGGGAGAGGGCGATGTCCTGGGCCAGGTCTCCGCAGCAGTGAATGCCTACCCCCCAGCCGAGTGCATGGACATCGGAGATGTAGGCGCCCAGCCTGTTCAGGTCCAGCCTCACAGGCACCGTGGACCGGGAGCCATCCCGGAAAGGCGCGTGCATCATTGCGGTCTTGGACCCAAGCCCTCCGTCGATGGCCATTTTGAGGTTGCCAACCCTGAACCACTCATCACCGACTCCGGGCTGGAGGCCGGCCTCGACCGCCGGAACCACATAGTCAGGACTTGTAATGGACGATATCCCGTGCCACCCAGGCATCGCGCTCACCCTCATGGGCAGCGCCCCTGTGGCCCAGAGTTTCGTATAGGCGCGCATGGTGTCGCCGGACACGCCCGGGTCAAGCACGGATGTGGTACCGTACTTCAGGAGTTCCTTCAGGGCCAGGATGATCCTCCGTTCCGTCTCCTCGCCATCTGAAGCCCTCCTACGGGAGCCGGCGGGACCGGAGGGACCTGCGCCGCGTCCGGAGCCGATCGCCCTACGGATGTAGCCGGACGCTCCTTCCCGGAGTATGCCGGTGGGCTCGCCTGCGGGGTCAAGATCCACCCTGCCTGTTTCGGGCACGAAGCCGTGGCCGATACCCGCGAGTTCCAAGGCTTTGGAGTTCACCACTACCATCCCAAACAGCCTGGTAAGAAGGACCGGGTTGTCGGGAGCCGCCTCGTCCAGGTCCCAGCGGTTGGGTAAGCGACGTTCTGCGAACTGGGACTCAATCCAGCCTGCGCCGATGATCCACTCGCCGGGCGCGGCCTTCGCAGCCCTGGCGGCCACAGCCGCTTTCAGTTCGGCAATCGTCTTCAGGCCAAAGCAGTTGACTCCCTCCAGGAGCGTCGCGGCCGACAAAACGTGGTTGTGGGAATCAACGAACCCAGGGATGGCCGTGCGTCCGCCCAAGTCGACCACCAAAGCCGAACGGGACTCGCGTCCGCCGATCATCTCCAGGATCCTAGCATCACTTCCGACTTCCAAGACACGGCCGTTTTCGTACAGAAGGGCCTGAGATTCGCCTTGACCTTCCAGAGCCGTGAATATCTTGCCGTTCACCAGGGCAACCCGTTTCACCATCTCGCGACCTCCTAAGTAGGTATTGCGCAGTCAGGGATCTCGTCCATGTCAATTACGCTGAGGCAACTGACCATACCTTCCAAACCTGGAGCTCCGGCAGAAGACGCCGAGGAGAAGGTTATAAGCCCTCACATGCGTAAACACCTTTCAGGAGGTGCCTTGAAGAGTGCCGTTTGACGTAAGCCTGAGCAAACCTGTCTTCATCCTGTATACAGGCCTCACGGCTTCGGGTTATGACCTGGCCGCAAAGAGCGCTCCGTCAGGAGGGCCGCTCTCGGCACTCCTTCATGATATCCGGTCACAAGTTTGGCCGGAGGATACCCTGGGGTACTTCAGGAAAGCGCGCCTTAGCGGCCAAGGCGTGAACCCTTATTGGCCGCGGGCGGCCATGCTTCTTCACGCTGCCTTTCATCTGGAGCGAAAAGAAGCGGGCGAAACTGGCGGATATGACGATGAGAAGGAAATCCTGGACTTCATCTACCGTTTCCCGACGGAGCCCCGGAACAAGGCGGCCGACACGGTCGAGTGGCTAAGGCAGTACCCACGGTTCCACCGCCTCATTGAGGAAAGCGCTGCTCTGGATTACCTATGGCATCGCTTCTTCGCATGGATGGGACCGGAGGAGCTCGAGCCCTTCCGCGCCGCAGCCAAAGAAGCGGTTATCTGGCTCCAAGCCGGACTTGGCATCGCCCCGGAGGACATCCCGCATTTCACCGTCATCCCCAACCCGCTTCAGGCCCGGCAGATCGCTGATTTCGTGAGGAAGGAAGGAACGCTCTACGCAGTCTTGGCCACGCCGAGGCCCGAGTCAATCGCCCATGAAATCCTCCACACCGTGTTCGAAAATGCCATCCTCCGCCAGAAAGCGAGCATTGCTGAGCGCAGGGGCGACCTATTCACCACACCGGTCGCGGAAGCCATGATCAGAATGCAGTACGCCTGGGATGACGGGGTCGAATCCTGGCTGAGAGTGTTTGAAGAAACCCTCGTGCGG
>CAZYFG010000117.1:3798-5335 GCA_964646835.1 uncultured Eubacteriales bacterium
GATGGCGCGCCGCGATGACCCGGACGATGGGGATGGGAAGGCTCTGGCCGAATCCCAGGACGGATTTGTATATGTCCCGGCAATACTCCGGGCTTTCAGAGAGGGATGGAAAGGCCCGGGACATATCGACGAGTTCCTCCGTGAAAGCCTACAGAGGATGGGCCGGGGGGCGCCCTAAGGACCTCAATCGCCCGACAAGGAAGGTCCCCACCTCATCTCGAGAAACCCAGAACATGCTCCCTACCCGGGAAGGTCTTTCCCGCAGGACGGGCAGAACCTGTAGTCTTCGGCCACCCCTTCTCCGCAATAAGGGCAGAACCTCTTGGCTTTCGGTTGCTCCCCGGGTTTCTCCTCGCCGGGCTTTGCCGCCATAGAGTCGCTTCCGGCCAATCTCGCCACATCCCCGGGCGCGTCACTTGCAGAGTGCGGGCCCGTCTTCCTCCCGTACAGCTCATTCAAGGGATCAGGCTCCGACTCCGAATCGGTGATGTCGACCATCGAATACCGGTCCGGTGAAGTCGCATTCCTGAAGTTGTAAATCGCCGAGGCAACACCCATCACGATGAACAAGATCCCGAACAACGGGAAAATGGAGCCCATCCCGAACGGCATCCCGGCCGACATCTGAGAAGCCATCGCCGTCCAGAAGATGCCGAAGATGATTGCTATGACAGAACCGATGCCGCCCATAAAAGACGGACCTCGACCCGGTTTAAGACTCCTGTACCTAGGTGTCACCAGCCGGTCACTCCTCCGCGAGCTTTTCACCAACCAGTTCAATACTACGTAGCACAATCATACATGTCTCTTACATAAATGGGGCCCCCGCGGAACAAGTACTCCTCTGGCCATCTTTACCCTTGCCTGGAGTAATTTGGTATCATTGAGACGACTGGACACTTACCACTGGCTGTTAGGCGGTGACGGACATCCGGAACGACATCCCCCTCGCCTCCCTTCTGTATCTTGCGGGACATCTGGCAGTGGCGGTGATCACCGACCTCGACCGGCGCCGCATCCCCAACCACCTTGTCCTGTCATTGGCGGCAGGAGGCGTCGTAACAGCGATCTGGAAGGGCTTCGCAGGGGTAGGTTTGCGCACCGTCTTGGACTCCCTGTCTGGAGGTCTCGTTGCGCTAGCCCTCCTTTTGGGATTGTCCCTCCTCTTCTCGGGCGGCATCGGGGGCGGAGACATCAAGTTGGTGGCCGCCTCCGGTCTCTACCTAGGGGCATACGGAACGATCCAGGCTCTTATCTGGACTTTTCTTTCAGGCGGTGTTCTCAGCATACTGATGCTCTGCTTCGGGCTTGCGATCTGCGTGTGCGTGAACATCGCGTTCGGCTTTGCGGAGGAGATCGCCGGTCTCTTTTTGGGCGAGGGAGCGGACGCGGCTTCGCGTGTGGCGACACTGGCCGTGGTGATCGGCGGACTCTACGTTCTCAGCCAGTTCTTTCAGGGAACAGGCTTCCCGCCGTGTGCGAAGCTGCTTGCCTTCTGGATTCCGCCGAATGAGCTGGCCACCAAGATGAACCTGTG
>CAZYFG010000117.1:5345-6862 GCA_964646835.1 uncultured Eubacteriales bacterium
TTCGGGCTTGCGAGGCCTAGAGGCAAGATACCCTATGCTCCTGCCGTGGCGCTCGGGGTGCTGGCGGCAGTCGTTCAAAGCATGTAGGGTAGACCCCGGTCAGAGGTTAATCGTGATGAACTTCCTGATCCACCTCTTGACCCCGGCCCTCACGAGGAACCTTGATGGCGGAAACAGGAGGATGATGCCCGTGGCGTCAGTGAGCACCCCAGGGCTTATGAGGAGAAGCGCGCCGATCACCACAAGGACTCCGTCAATGATGGGGTCCTCGGGGATCTTCCCGCTCTTTACCTCGGATTGGAGTCTGCGGACAACCCCGTATCCCTCAAGGCCGAGGAGCGCTCCCCCAAGGAGACCCGTGCCGATCACAAAGAAGATCGTCCACCACGTGCCGATCCTCTTGCCCAATTCTACCAAGAGGGCGATCTCAATCACGGGGAGGGCCGTGAACGCCAAGAAACCCAAGACTCCCAGACGTGCCTTCCAGCCCACGCTCATCACCCCGAAGGAGTCTACCGGATCACGTGAATTACGTCTAGGTCTCTCTCTCCGGCCTTACCATCAGCCGGATGACGACGTATAGAATCCCCATCACGCCGAATACGGTAGCCATGGATACAACCATGATGTTCAACGTCTGTCGCAGGGCTTCCATGCCGTATCCCCCTTTACAGAAGCATGGCCAGTATCATGGCTCCGGCGATAATGGAAGCTATCTGACCGGCCACGTTGGCCGAAACCGCTTGCATCAGGAGGAAGTTGCTCGGGTCCTCCTGCTGCGCCATCCTGTGAATGACCCTGGCCGACATCGGGAAGGCGGAAAGCCCACACGCGCCTACCATCGGGTTTACCTTTCGTTTGAGGAACAGGTTCATGAGTTTGGCGAAGAGCACGCCACCTGCCGTATCCAACACGAACGCCACCAGGCCCATTCCGACAATGAGGAGCGTAGCAGGCTTCAGGAACTCGTCCGCTGTCATGGTCGAACCTATGGTGATACCGAGGAGAAGGGAAACCAGATTCGCCAGTTCGTTCTGGGCGGTCTTGGAGAGCCTCTCGACCACTCCCGCTTCCCTGATGAGGTTCCCGAACATGAGGCTCCCCACCAGCGCTAAGCTGACCGGCGCGATGAGTCCCGCAATGGCCGTGATGATGACGGGAAAGAGGATCCTGACCAAACGGGATATCTTCTTGGACCTCACCGGTTCCATGTGAATCTTGCGCTCGTTGGAAGTCGTGAGCGCCCTGACCACGGGCGGCTGGATGATGGGCACCAGCGCCATGTAAGAGTATGCCGCCACCGAGATCGGGGCGAGCAGCCTTGGGGCCAGGATGCTCGCCACGTAGATGGAGGTCGGACCATTAGCAGTGCCGATTATGCCTATCGCCGCCGCTTCATTGATGGGAAACCTGGCGAGCACCGCCAGAGTCATGGTGAGAAAGATGCCCAGCTGGGCGGCAGCGCCGAAAAAGAGCATGAAAGGCTGTTCCAGGAGGGGACCGAAATCGACCATGGC
>CAZYFG010000118.1:0-6823 GCA_964646835.1 uncultured Eubacteriales bacterium
GTGTGGAAAGCACTCGTCGTGACGGACCCCGGCGTCGCCAAGACGGGGATGCCGGAAAGAGTAAGGCAACTGATAGGAAAGGCGGGAGTAAAGACCGATCTGCTGTCGGATGTCATCGCGGAGCCGCCCATCAAACAGGTGGACGAGCTGTATCACCGGATACGGAGCGGCGGCTACCGGGCCTTAATCGGCGTAGGCGGGGGCAGCTCCCTGGATGTTACCAAGCTCTTGGCCGCGAGGCTCACAAACAACTGTCCCGTTTCAGAGTTTCTCGGGATAGAGAAGGTGAAGGAGCCCGGTCTGCCCACGGTCCTCATACCCACCACCGCGGGCACCGGTTCCGAAGTAACCCCCAATGCTATTGTCACCCTCCCGGACCAGGAGCTTAAGGTAGGTATCGTATCGAAGCACTTCCTGCCCGAGTTGGTGATCCTGGACGCAGAGCTCACGTTGGGCCTTCCCCCTCATCTCACCGCGTCCACGGGAATGGACGCCTTCATCCACTCGCTGGAGTCCTTCATCTCGACCAAGGCCAATCCGCTGAGCGACACGTTCGCGCTCAGGTCAATGAGACTCATCGGGCGGAACATCCGCAAGGCTTTCTCTCACGGCGAAGATGTGGAGGCCAGGCACGCCATGCTCGTCGGCTCAACCTTGGGAGGTATGGCGCTGACGGCCGCGGGAACGGCTGCCGTGCACGCCCTTGCCTATCCTCTGGGTGGGAAGTTCAGCGTACCCCACGGCGTGGCCAACTCAATGCTCCTTATGCCGGTCATGGAGTTCAACTATGACGCCATTAAGCCCAAGCTGCTGGAAGTGGCCGACGCCATGGGGATAGACGCCGGCGGCACAACCGACTCGCGCTCGCGGGCAGTCATGGACGAGATGAGGGCGATGGTGAAGGATCTGGAGATCCCGACGGATCTCAGGGCCTTCGGCGTGACCGAAGGGGATCTTGATTCCTTGGCTCAAGCGGCGTCAAAGGTCACGCGCCTCCTCGGGAACAACCCGAAAGAGATGTCGGTGGAAGACATCAAGGAAGTGTACGGCAAGCTCTTGTGATGTGGGCTGTTTGAGAGGGAATAGAGGGCTGTTTGGAGAGGGATTTGGAGGCGTTCTCAGAGAGGAATTGGGGGGCTTGTCTCGTGAAAGGTCTTCTCGGAGTCGTGCACTACGCCCTATTTCCCGATGCTTGCGCGGGCGACTGGAAGGGTTTCGGGCAAACGGGACAACCGGAAGTGTTGGGCGAAGTGTTGGGCGCACCGGTGAGACCGGCATCATGGGATCCGGCCGCTTCCCTGGATCTGGTCCTTGAGGACGACGCCTTCGGTGCCATAGAGCTCACGTGGATTAGGGACAGGGATATTAGGCTAAGTGTCGCCCGGAAGCTGAGAGAGAGCGATATTCAGGTCATGTTCTCGGGAGGGCCTCCGTTTCCCGGCACCGGCCTGAGCCTGAGTGATGTGGAAGAGGCGGGGCGGCGACAGGCTGTCCTTTTTGCCAACTCCTTGGTCGATATGGCGTGTGAGTTGGGTGGCCGCAACCTGCTGGTTCCGAGTGGGCCCGATCCGGGTGAGGCGTTGCGCCCGGCGGCTCTCCAAGCCCTGATTAGGTCGCTCAATGAGGTCTGTGAGTATGCCCGCAAGGGCCGACCTGAAATGCCGGTTGTGGTCTGCCTCGAGCCCTTTGACCGGGACGTCGATTGCCGGCAACTCGTGGGGAGTACGCGTCTGGCGGCGGAGGTGATAGGGGAGGTTCGCGAATCAAGCGGCAACTGCGGCATCACGTTGGATATGTCGCACGTTGCGCAACTAGGCGAAGACATGGCTCAGGCGATTGGCGACGCGGGGGACTTCCTCGTGCACGCGCACATCGCCAACTGCGTCCTGGACCCGGCCAGCCCACTTTACGGGGATAAGCACCCGCCCTTCGGAGTCCCGGGAGGGGTGTACACGTTGGACGATGCCGCAAGATACCTGGATCTCCTTGACCGAAGCGGCTATTTCGCTCGTCCGTGCCTCTACGGGAGTCCGGTGGTCAGCATCGAGGTGCGGCCCGGCGAAACCGACCCTGCCCAGATCCTGAAAGAGTTCAAGGAGCATGTTGGATCGCAGTTCATGGCACGGTGATTGCTTGTTTAGTCTGTGGCAGAGTCTTTGGCGGGACCTGCAACGCAAACTGAGGAGGTTCGACCTATGGAAAAGATACTCACCGTTCTTCATACCGGTCTCACAACCGTCCCGGTGATCGGTCGCCTGATCAAAGAGATCATGTCCCCGGACATTGTCGTCCGAAACGTCGTTGACGACAGTCTCCTTATCGACACGAGAAAAGCAGGGTACATGACAGATGATGTGGCCCGACGCTTGGTGTCTTATGTCAAATTGGCCGAGAGTCACGGCTCAGATTGTGTGCTGTTTGCTTGTTCTTCTGTCGGACCGGCGGCGGACCTTGCAAGGAAAGAAGTCAAGATCCCGGTCCTCAAGATAGATGAGCCCATGGCAGAGGCCGCTGTGACGAGAGGTCCCCGGATTGCCATAGTTGCCACGGTGAGTACGACGCTAAAGCCCACACGCGAGCTCATTGAGAAGGCCGCCAGAGAGCAGGGCGTTCAGGTGCAGATCCAGACTTTCTTGAGCGACAAGGCATTCGACGTTTTGAGCGCCGGAGACGTAGCGGGGCACAACAGGTTGCTCATAGGCGACATCGTGAAGTGCGCGGCGGAGCATGACGTGGTGGTGTTGGCCCAAGCCTCAATGACGAACATCCTGCCGGATCTCCCGGAAGAGGTCTCGCGCAAAGTCTTGACCAGCCCGAGGCTGGGAGTCCTTCGCACCGCACAGGTGATGGAAGGCTAGATTCGTTTGATTGGCGAATGGTCGCCGGAATAGAAACGACCCGGCGGGGGTTTCGGAACCAAGCCCCCTGGCCGGGTCTTCGGTTTTCTCCCGGTGAGCTCAGAAGGTAGTCCTCGCTCCAAAGTGGAAGTCCTTATGGCATTCCTTTGAAATCCTGTCTTATGGAGATGATCCTATTGGCGCAGAAACCCTACGTTGCGGAAGACCTCTTGAGAATGAGGTGGGTCGGGACTCCAAGGATATCTCCTTGCGGTAGGTTTGTCGCTTTCGTTGTCACTGAGGTCTTGGAAAAGGAAAACGCCTACGCTTCTTCCATCTGGCTTTACGATTCGGCCGTGAGGGACTACGACCCGCTTTCCATAAGGCAGATTACTCATCGCGGAGGCAAGGTCAAGGGTCGCGACTACAACCCGAAATGGTCTCCCGATGGGACCTTGATAGCGTTCTTGTCGGATAGAGCAGGGTCAAACCAGGTGTTCGTGATGGAGATGACCGGCGGGGAAGCGCGCCAGGTCACGAACGCTCCCAAGGGAGTCAACGACTTTGACTGGCTAGATAGCGGCTCACTGGTCCTCTCAACCAAGGAGGACGAAGACCGGCCCAAGTTCCGGGAAGGGGCCACCGCCAGACGAATTACGACTCTCCGGTACAAGTTCAACGGAACCGGCTACCTTGACGGCCTGCATACGCAGCTGTGGAGGGTCGGATTGGAGAACCCCGACCAGAACCTCCACCGTCTGACCGAAGGTCCCTATGACTGCGGCTCACCGGTCGCGTCCCCCTCTGGCAAGTACGTAGCGTTCGTCTCCAACAGGTCGGGAGACGAGATGGCGCTGTACAACGACCTATACCTCCTTGAGATCGGCACGTGCGGACTTAAGAAACTGACCGCGAGCCTGGGGCATGTCCGCGGACCCGTGTTCGCTCCCGATGAGAGCGCCGTGTACTACATCGGCCATGAGAAAGGTCAGTCGTATCCGGGTGGATATCCTGAGATCTGGAAGGTCGATCTCCGAACTCTCGAGCGAAAGGTGATCTCAGCCGGGTTCCCCTACCTCATTGGCGGGGGGATAGGCGGAGACGTGGGCCCCGACCAGGGGAATACCGGGCTCAAGATGTCGTCGTGCGGACGATTCTTGTATTTTACCGCCGTGGACGGAGGCTCCTCATACCTCTATCGCCTGGCAGTCGATGGAGGCGCGTGGGAGAAGGTCTACGGCGAAGGTCAAATGGTCGTGAAGTCCTACGATGTGTCCGCCGGGAGACTCGTCGTGAACAAGGCGACCCCGGTTACAATGGGCGACCTCTGGTACGGAAACCTTCTCGGCGGCGCTAAGGCCGCCGGGCCCGGAGACGAATGCCTTGACGGACTCGAGGTGCAGAGAGGCGATCCCAACGAGCATCCTCTCAAGATGATCACGGGGTTTAACAGCCAGCTTGCCTCCGAGAGATACGCAGGCTGGCCACGACCTGTTACCTTCAATCATCCCGACGGGACCCGCCTTGAGGGGTGGGTGATCCTGCCCAACGGATTTGAGAGAGGGAAGAAGTACCCGCTTATCATGGAGATCCACGGCGGCCCGCACACAACCTACGGAAACGTGTTCTTTCATGAGTTCCAGATGCTGGCCGGTCACGGCTTCGGTGTCTTCTACACCAACCCCAGAGGCAGTATGGGTTACGGCGAGGAATTCGCCAGGGCGGTCGTGGGCGACTGGTGCGGAGTGGACGCCCAAGACCTTGAGTTTATGGCGCGGGAAGCTTTGCGCATGTTTGACTGGGTTGACCCCAAGCGGTTCGGAGTCACGGGCGGCAGCCAGGGAGGCTACTTTACTAACTGGCTCATCGGGCACGCGGATCTATTCGCCGCCGCCGTCACCCAAAGAAGCATGTCGAACCTCTACAGCAAGTACGGGGTCTCGGACATCGGCTGGTCCGGCGACAGGGCCGGGATGGGCGGCAAGGACCTGTGGGACCACGAGGACTTCATCATGGAGAGGTCTCCCATACGGTATGCTCCCAACGTCAAGACGCCGACCTTGGTGATCCACAGCGACCAGGACTACCGGTGCCCCTGGAGCAGGGCGAACAGTGGTATGTGGCGCTCAAGAGACTGGGTGTCACCACAGAGATGCTGCTCTTCCACGGTGAGAATCACGAACTCTCTCGGAGCGGCAAGCCCGCCAACAGGATAGTGAGGCTCGAGGGGATACTGGAGTGGTTTGAGCGATTCCTGAAGTAGGTGGTTCATCTGGAGCTCGGCGAACTGGTTGGTCGCGGCTATCAATGTGACGTATTCGCTCTGGGCGAAGGCAAGGTTCTGAAGGTTTTCAAACCCGGAGCAGACCGCTCCTGGATTGAGAGGGAATTCGCAGTCACCCGGATCCTTCGCAAAGCTGGCCTGCCTGTCCCTGCAGTCTTCGACATCGTCGAAATAGATGGAAGGACCGGGATCGTATACGAGCGCATCCACGGTCCCCTGCTTAGCGCTGCAGTCTTGGCCGACCCCGGGAAAGCGAAGCCCCTCGCCCGTGGCATGGCCGAACTCCATGCCAAGATTCATTCGGTAAGCATCAGAGAACTGCCCTCACAGCGGGAACGCCTGAAAAAGCGCATTGGCACTGCGCGCCAGCTTGCGCCCCAAGAACGAGACGCAGCTTTGCGCCTACTTGACACGCTTCCCGACGGTGGTGTTGTCTGCCACGGCGACCTCAATCTGAACAACGTGATCGTGTCTCCTAAGGGCATGGTGGCGATTGATTGGGACAACGGCTGCCGCGGCAACCCACTGGCCGATGTCGCGCGTGCGGTTCTACTCCTTAATAACGCCCATTGTCATTTCCCGGACCCTGCAGAGAGAGAAGCCATTGACGCCCTTGCCAAACGCTTCAGGGACGAGTACCTGGACGCGTACTTCCAGTTGGCCGGCGACCTGACTACCGAGTCTGCCACTGAGTCAGCCTCTGAGCCTACCACTGAGTCAGCCTCCGGGCCTACCACTGAGTCAGCCTCCGGGCCTACCACTGAGTCAAGCGCCGGGCCAACCAATGGACCCATCGCTGCTTTGATCGCCAAATGGATGATCCCGGTAGCAGCCGCAAGACTGGTCGAGAATGTAGTGCCGGAGCAGAATGCCTTGCTCGAGTCTGTACGGAAGGGTGTGACCAACGGTCCACAAAGCGGAATTGATTTCTCGGACTACCTGGGGACATGACACATCGTCTACCGCCACTCCCTTTGCGAACACAAACCATCGATCCACAGCAACGAATTCTTCAAACCACCCGATTCACTCCAATAGGTCCCTCAAACCACTCGATCGGCCGCGATAGGTTGTTCAAACCACCCGGTCCGCCGCAATAGGTCCTTCAAACCCATCGATCCTCAAACCGGGTCATCGGTGGGTAAGATGTCAAAGCGGGTAAGACGTCAAAGTGGGTAAGACATCAATAGGAAACGGCCAGGCACACTGCCGTGCGCCTGGCCGTGATTATTAGTAATCTAGTTCAGTATCTTCAGCCAATCCCCCAGCAGGTACTGCAACCGGCCGATGAGGCTCGATCAGGAATGGGTCGACTATATCAAGGCGGGCAAGGTACCGCAGCTCTACGGTGCCGCGCAACCGGTGTTCCCCGCGCCTCGTTACGGCGGCCTGGGTGTCTGGAGACACGGCAAGGTCAGGCTCGGCTGCATGATGTCAGGCGTGTACGAGTGCTGGTTTGACCAGACGAATCAGGAAGACATCAGCAAGGCGATCATCTTCATGCGCAAGCTGAACAAGGTGTACCTGAACTTCCTAAGGGAGCGCGTCCCCGGCTGCGAGGATGCCTACATCATACTGGAGTCGCCAACCGTTGGTACCAGAGAGGGTCGCAGGGCGGTCGGCGAGTACGTGCTCAACGACGAAGACGTGCTTTCCGGCAGGACGTTCGACGACGTGATCGCCAAGGGAGGTCCGCGTGGAC
>CAZYFG010000119.1:0-1937 GCA_964646835.1 uncultured Eubacteriales bacterium
GTATATGTAGTCTCCCAGGCGCTTTCTGACTTCCGCCTCGACCGCCTGAACCATCTTTCCGGACTCCGACCGGTCTTCGTGCCTGGCGGCAATCCGGATCCTGATCTCCCCCTGCCCTACGTAGGGCGCAACGGTAGGGTTCGATGAGTCCATGAGGTCCCGGATCGCTTCGCCCACCTTTGACTCCGGGAGCCCGACAATCTTGAGGTTCTTTATGTGGAGGGGGACAAGGTCGGTGAAGGTCTTCCGGATGAGCGGCAGGAGGTATTCTTCGAACATGGGGATCATCTCTCGCGGGGGACCCGGCAGTACCGCAGCCAGTTTGCCGCCGGTTACGATGGCTTGACCCGGAGCGGTGCCGTTCTTGTTGCCGAGAGGCACTCCGCCCCGGACTATCATGGCCTGTTTCCTGTCTGACGCCGAAGGCTCCCTCCCGCGGATCTGGAACCACCGGAGCATGTCCTCCCAAGCTCCATCGTGGAGTTCCAGAGGAAGCCCCAGTGCAGCCGCGAGGCATTCGGCGGTCACGTCGTCATCGGTCGGGCCAAGTCCGCCCGTCGCGATGACCAAAGAGGCGCGGCCCAGCGCCTCTTTGAAGGCTGCCGTGAGCCGCGCCCGGTTGTCCCCAAGCGTTTCCCGCCTGTAGACGGAGACCCCTGTCTCCCTGAGCCTTGCCGATATATACTGGGCGTTTGTATCAGTTATCTCCCCAAGGAGGAGTTCAGTTCCCACCGAAATGATCTCAGCCTGCAAGGGATCACCCCCGCGCAGCTTCTTCTACTCTGCGAAACGCTTTTCCTCTGTAAGACGGCAGTCTGCGCCACCGCCAGGGCCTCGGTGCGCGAGACTTGAGAAGGAGCCTGAGTTCGTCGCCGGGCATGCTCTCCCGGTTCACCAATGTGTCCGCGATCTTGTTTATATCCGCCCTGTGTTTCTTGAGGATGGACGAGGCGCGTGCCTGGCAGCGGTCCAGTATCTCTCTGGTGGCCTTCGCCAGGACTTCCGGCCCTGCTGTATCCCTGTCCACAACCCCCAAAGGCGACATCCCGTAAGAGACGATCCTCTTGGCAAGGTCAAGCGCCCGTTGGAAATCGTTTGACGCCGTCGTGCTCCTTGAGCCCAGGACCATCTCCTCTGCCCCGGCTCCGGCCACGAGGATGCAGATCTCCTCTTCTATTGTCTCCTGCGGATAGACATAGGTATCGTCCTTCGGCGCGTGACGCACGTAGCCCAAGGCGTTTCCCCTGGGCGACACGGTCACTTGAGCCACCGAGTCCGGTCTCAACGATTCGGACACCACTGCGTGGCCCGCCTCGTGCACGGCCACCCTGTGGATCTCTTCGGGAGAAGGCATCCGGTCAAGTTTCTCGCCCATGAGGACCTTGTCCAGCGCCTCCTCCAGGTCGTCCTGGGTGATGGCGTCGTTTCCTCTCCTGAGAGCCAGTATGGCCGCTTCGTTGCACAGGCTTTCCAGGTGAGCGCCTGAAAGGCCAAAGGTTTCCTTGGCAAGCGCCTCGATCTTGACCTCAGGGGACAAAGGCTTGTTCTTCATGTGAAGGTTCAAGATCTCCAGGCGGCCCTCCCTGTCCGGCAAATCCACCCGTACCGTCCTGTCAAACCGCCCCGGACGCTGGATAGCCGAGTCCAGAAGGTCGGGCCTGTTCGTGGCCCCGATGATCAAGATGCGCACATCGTCATCCAACCTGAGCCCGTCCATCTCAACCAGGAGCTGGTTCAGCGTCTGGTCATACTCCAGGTGGCCGACTTGGGCGCCCCTCCGTCCCGCAAGGACCTCGATCTCGTCTATGAAGATGATGGCGGCCGCCTTCTTCTGGTCCCGGGCCAGTTTCCGGGCCTTGTCGAATAGCCCCCTGACCCTCTGGGCGCCCAATCCGGCATAGACTTCGATGAACTCGGAGCCTGAGGCCGATATGAAC
>CAZYFG010000119.1:1947-3164 GCA_964646835.1 uncultured Eubacteriales bacterium
GAGTCGGTGTAGTTGGCCGCCGCTTTCGCCAGGAGGGTCTTGCCCGTCCCGGGCGGTCCCGTGAGGAGGATGCCCTTGAGCGGCCTGATCCCCAGCCGCCTGGCGCGGTCATGGTTCTTCAGGAACTGGAGGGCCTCCATGAGCTCCCTTTTTGCGACCGTCTGCCCTCCCACGTCGCCGAATGTGATCTCAGGGCGCTGGCCCACCACCGCGCCCACTTTCCTGCGTCCTATGTCTCCCAAATGACCTCGTGACGCGATCAGGAAGTAAGTGAGACCGCCTAGGAGCAGCCAGGGGAAGAGGTTGTAGCCCCTCAAGGTCAAAAAGGCCACGATGCCGGCGCCTATGCCCAAGAGAACCTCGAGTTTCCTCATGCCCCCTTCCCTCCTTTGAGCGGCTCGCGATTGACGATCCTGTAGAGAAATCCGTTCTCATCGCTTATCTGGACGTAAATGCGGTCTTTGTCCACCGAGAGCTTGTACTCGCTGTAGCCTGCGCTTTCCAGCCTCGTCGATGATTCCCTTATCATCTCGCCAAAAGTGCCCCTGACGGAGGCTTCCTCCACGTAGAAGTGGACCGAATGGTAGGCAGCCTCGAGTGTTGGGGTCGCGGCGTCTTTCAGCACTATGCGGTAGGGCGCCGTACCCAGGTGTTTCTTCACCGTTTCGTCGATCTTCCTGTAGGTCACGGCCAAATCCGGTACCTTCTTGAGCTCTATCTCGACGATTGTCTCGCTTCCATCTTTGTGGGCGTCCGCGCCTTGTACGTCGCTTGAGGCCTCGAGCTCCTGAAGGAGCGGCCTCTTGACGCCCATTTTCTCATAGGAAGAGTAGGATAGGCTGAGGACGGCCAGGGTGATGACTGCCGCGATCGCCGTATATGCCCATCTCATCCCTCTTGGCATTCCTTCGCCCTCCCCATCCCCGGAATTCGGACCTGCGCGGCGTTACGCCGGCTTAGCAAACAAGCAAACAGTTGACATAATTATAGCAAGAGAGATGGGCGTGTCCTATGGGAACCTGTGGCAGAATGCCTGCTAAACGTAGGTTTCGTGGCAGAAGAGAGTCAGAATGCCTGCTGAGGTCACGCGGGCGCGGGTGAAGGTTTTCTGTCCCGGAGAGGTGGTTCTCACATACGTTATGCCGTCCACTTCGGGGGCCTGGTGGGGACCCCGGCCTATCCAGTAGCCCGGCCTTTGTGAGGGACGTTCCAGAAGG
>CAZYFG010000119.1:3174-4844 GCA_964646835.1 uncultured Eubacteriales bacterium
CGTCGATCTCTTTGCCGGTCATGGCCGCGGCGCTCTCGGCGGCAAGGCGGAGCCCCAGGCGCCGTATGGCTTCGGCCCTTTCGCGGGCCACTTGCTTTGGCACTATGCCCCGCAGCTTGTAGGCAGCCGTCCCCTCTTCCCTGGAGAACGGAAAGACGCCGACCCGGTGGGCGCCGATCTCGCACAAGAGGTCCATGGTCTCCAGCACGTCCTTCTCGGTTTCTCCCGGGAAACCGGTGATGATCGTCGTCCGGAGATAGAGGTCCGGTACCGCCTTTCGTAGCGTCCCAACTGCCCTTAGGATATCGTCCGGGCCGGGCCGACCCATCCTCCTCAGGATGCGGGGGGAGCCGTGTTCGACCGGCAGGTCGATGTACGGCGCCACATTTGGAAGCGTCATGGCCTCGGCCAGCTCGTCGTCAACGCCGTCAGGCCTCACGTAGAGGAGCCTGAGCCACTTAAGGTCCGGGACGCCTGAGAGAGATCGCACCAATCGCGCCAGCATGCGCTTTCCCTCGCGGTCGTAGCCATAGTCTCCGAGGTCTTGGGCTATGAGGTTCAGTTCGGCGATTCCCAGTGACGCGACGTGACGCGCTTCCGCGATGATCTCGTCTTCAGGGCGCGACCTAAGGCCGCCCCTTAGGGACGGTATGGCGCAGTAGGTGCAGTGATGCCTGCAACCTTCCGAGACTCTGAGGTAGGCCCACGGTTTCGTGAGGTGGGGGTCAAAGCGAACGCTTTCCCCTCTTCCGCCCGGCGCGCCCCTTCCCGGTTCCAGGACGTGTCTCACACGGCCGGTTCCTTCTTTTTCGACGACTTGACCAACGATCTCCAAGATGTCCCGTGGAGCGGCCGTCCCCGCCACTCCCGCGATCTCGGGTATCTCCTTCAAAAGCTCGTCGGGATACCGCTGGGCGAGGCACCCGGTCACTATCACCGGGACTCCGCCGTGAGAGGAGGCCGCGGCCTGAGAACCCCCTCCGGCCGCTTCAATGGCCTGGAAAATGCCCTGGATTGACTCTTTCTTGGCGTCCTCTATGAAGCCGCAAGTGTGGACGATGACGACATCGGCCTCACCCGGATCGCCCGTAAGCTCATATCCGCCCGCGCTCAGCCTGGACGCCATCTCCTCCGCGTCCACCTGGTTCTTGGCGCAGCCGTACACTGCTATGCAGCACTTTATCCTCTCGGGTCGCTCGCTTGAGCCGTTCAGAGTCTCCATGCCGTATATCTTAGCATTGAGAGGCCGGCTAGGCTACTAAGGCGGTCTTACCAGGATTAGGTCGCACAGCTCCGTCGAGACGGCGGTCCTGCTCCCTCCGCATTGAAGGATCACCGGACATCCGGGTCCGGCGTTCCCCGACTTGACCACGGTGCTGCCCGGAGAAAGTCCCAATTCAGCCAGCCTTACGAGGGTGTTCTGCCAAGATGAGTCCGAAAAGCGGGGCCTCCCCCGCCCTCCTTTGGGACGAACGACTCCGGCCACCACATAATCGCGGAACGGCTTGGCCCTGCGAAGCGTGCTGACGCCCACTCTGGCACCTCACGGCAGTATGAGATTGAGGACTGCTGCCCCTCCCAATGACGACACGACTCCGATCAGGATACTCGTCATGACGGCTCCCGGTCCCATCTCCCGCCACAGAGTCGCCGCCGACGGGAGACAAGGG
>CAZYFG010000119.1:4854-6814 GCA_964646835.1 uncultured Eubacteriales bacterium
AACCATGTTCACGGCGATGGTTGCCTGGCGCCCGGATAGATTCAGTTGAAGCAGGAACAAGGGCGCCAGGTACCGCTGAAGCAGGGTGAGCGCGACTCCGCCCAAGACCGCCGGCGGGATGCCCAATCCGCGCTCCAAAAGCCGCGCGAAAGCGGTTGAAGGCTCATGAAGACCGCCTTCCGGGCCGTAAGGCAACCCCCCGGCGATGATGAGCCGTAGGCAGACGTTCATCATGACGAGCAGGGGAAGCACATGGGAGAAGAACCCTGCCAGGCGCATGTTGGTCTTTAGGAGGAGGTTCCGGATGATTGGAAACCTTAGTGGGGGCAGTTCCAGGACGAGTGGGTCCCGGGCCCTCCTCGCGACGAGCCCCAGAGAACGGGTCACCACGAAGATGGCCACCGAGACGGCAATGGCTACGGCGAGAGGGTTCCCGCCGAACCGGGCAAGCACCGTGAGCCCCAGCGATACGGTCGCCGCGCAAGGCACAACCGTCGCGATGGCTATGGAAGCCGACCGTCTTGACTCTTCCGAAGGCAGTATCCTGGCCGAAAGGATCGCCGGCACCCTGCAACCGAAGGCGAGGAGGAAAGGGATGAGCGCCTGGCCGGGGAGATTGAGGTGCCCTGTAACGACGTCTCCCAGGGCGGCGTAGCGGCCCAGTAGCCCGGAGTCCTCCAGGAGGGCGATAAGCGTGTAGGCGACGATCATGGCCGGCAGGACTGTTGCGAGGGGAAGCACGATCCCTTCGGGGATGGCCTCGGCCAGCACTTGGGATATCCAACCCTCCGGCAGCGTCGTGCGCAAGATGCCGCCCAAGCCCTCCGAGACCGGACGCAAGGCGGCCCGGACCGCGGCTTCCGCGAGGGGGACCGCCCACGCGACCGCCTTCCACGCGGCCAAGAGCCCCAGTGAGAGGACCGGCAGAGAGAACGCCGGCGTGTCCATGAGCCTGCCGAGCTCTTCGCTCAGTGAGCGCGCCGCCTTGCGCCTCACGACCTGGAGCGCAATCCGCTCCGCCTCGATGTGGTAGTAGCGCAGTGCAGCGGGATCAAAGGTCTTGCCGATTCTCGCCTCCCTGCTCGTCGGGCCCGCGTGGTCACCCCTTGCTCCGACTTCACCCGGGGTCGCGACGTCCCGGCCTCCCCCATGCCTCTTCGCGGCGATTGCTCTTTTCAGGTCCTCCACGCCTTCGCCGGTCAAAGCGGATGTGAGTATGACGGGGACGCCCAGCGTGGCGGAAAGCGTCCTTGCGTCGACGCTGAGACCCAAGGGAGAAAGCCTGTCTGAGGAGTTGAGGGCCAGTATGAGGGGCGCTCCGCACTCCAGGAGCTGAAGGGTGAGGGCGAGGTGTCTCCCCACGTTGGTCGCGTCAACGACGTTAACTATGAGGTCGGGTCTTCCGGCTATGATTTCCCTGGCAATCTCCTGTTCCCGGGAGGAGGCAGCCAGGGAATAGATGCCCGGCGCGTCAAGTACGGTCACGTCACCCGCTCCGCCACGGATCGTGCCCGTAAGGACCTCGACGGTAGTGCCCGGGTAGTTCGAGGTGACTACCCGGGCACCTGTAAGCCGGGCCAAGAGGGCGCTCTTTCCCGAGTTCGGCTGTCCGATGAGGGCCACTAACACTCTGGGTCACCCTTCCGGAGAAGGTCCGTAACCCAGACTATGTATGCGTTCAGCGGCCGAAATAGTCCACGATACCTGCGGCTATGCCCTTGGCGACCTTGTCTTGAAAGGCCTCGGTTCTGAGCCTCAAGATGTCGTTCCTGTTGGTCATGAAGCCGACCTCAATGAGGGCGGCAGGCATGTAAGTCCTGTTGAGCACGTAGTACGGGCCTTCCTGTATGTCGATCATCTGAAGCCCCGATGAAGCGTTCACTGACCAGGCGATCTTCGATGCCAGTGTGTAGGATTCATACGAGCCCCTTCTGTAGAACCCCATCACTCCGGAGACTCC
>CAZYFG010000120.1:0-1095 GCA_964646835.1 uncultured Eubacteriales bacterium
TTGGGGTTCTTGTCGATGCAGACGGCGGACCGGGCGCCCCTGGAAATGAGCTCGATGGTATAGCTGCCGGTCCCGGCGAAGAGGTCGAGGACGCGGGCTCCGTCAATATACCCGGCCACGATGTTCGCCACCGCGCCCCTTACTCTGGCCAGGGGTGGTCTTGTGGACTCGCCGGGCAAGGAGGCAAGAGGCCGCCCGCGAAACTCGCCGCCGATCACTTTGATCACCGAAAATCAGCTCCTACGCACAGCCGCATCCTGGTATAGCCACACGTTACCACAAATTGGCCCAATGTTATAATTGACCTGGGTTAGTCTGGACTTCCGGTCGCATCGGTTTTCGATCGATTCGGTTGTTCGATTGGCTCAGTTGATTCGTTTGGTTCGACTGATTCGTTTGACGGGAGGACAGAGGAATTGGCCAGGATCCTTCCTGCGGGCAAGGTCCCGCAACCAATCCTTGAGGAAGTCGTGTTCAAGCGCGTAGGCGCCCACAGGGATGAACTGGTCCTCGCTCCCGCCGTAGGCGAAGACGCGGCGGTGGTGGACATCGGTGACGAACTCCTCATAGCGAGCACGGACCCGATAACCGGCGCGACCCACAGGACCGGGTGGCTGGCCGTGAAGGTAGCCCTCAACGACATTGGGGCCGCCGGCGGAGAGCCGCTCTGTGTCATGGCCACCATACTCCTGCCTGAAGGTACGACCCAGGAAGAACTCGAGGAGCTCATGGAAGACATCCACAGGGCGTGTCTTGAGGAAAGCGTGGCAGTGGCCGGCGGACACACCGAGGTCACTCCCGGCCTTCAAAGGCCCATCCTGAGCGTCACGGCCCTCGGCAAGACCCGCGGGAGGAAGGTCCTGAGCTCGGGCGGGTGCCTTGTGGGCGACGACATAGTGGTCACCAAGTGGGCCGGCATGGAAGGTACGTCCATACTGGCTCGCGATTTTGAAAAAGCAGTGTCCGAGTTCCTGAGCCCCGAGTCCGTGAAGGAAGCGCAGGAGCTCTTGGAGAGCATAAGTGTGGTGAGAGACGGAGCCATCGCCCATGAGAACGCGGATTCCGCGGCTTTCGGCAATGCGCGAAATGGCCTGA
>CAZYFG010000120.1:1105-5768 GCA_964646835.1 uncultured Eubacteriales bacterium
CGGCGCCCATGCCTGCCACGACGCCACCGAAGGCGGAGTGTTGGGGGCCATCTACGAGATGTGCGAGGCGTCCGGTCTTGGTGCCACGGTGGAGGCAGACAAGATCCCCGTCCGTCCCGTGACGGTTGAGATCGCGAATCGCGTCGACATTGACCCGCTAAAGCTTGTCTCATCAGGTTGTCTGGTCGTGTCCCATCCCGACGGAAGGCGGCTCGCTGAAGTCTACCGGAAAAGCGGTATCAACGCAGAGGTCGTGGGCAAAATGACAGGTGGAGGCCGTATAGTTAACCGGGACGGGAGAGCCACTCCGCTGGAAAGGCCGACGACCGACGAACTGTGGAAAGCCCGGCAGGTGCTGGAGGGTCTCCCTGATCGTTCTTCGTGAGCGTGTCCTAGCCCGGCATCTTCCTTGACGGCGACCGGGCGGCTCCAATCTTCGAAGCGAGGTGGTCCGGCCATGTGGATAGTCCCCGCGCTGGTGGGATTCGTTGTCCTCTTGTGGCTGGGCTACGTCTGGGTGGGCCGCCTCATTACGAATTACCGGCATACCATTGAGTCGGCAGTTATCTTAGGTCTTTTGGCTGCGGGTTCCCTCTGGTTGGGGTGGAGGACGGCGTCTTCCGTGGCTCCCGAATGGTCGTTGGGACCGAAAGGCGGCATCACCTTCCTGGTGGGACTCGCGCTCTTCTGTCTCTTCTCTTTCATAGTGGTAGGAGTCTGGACGGCCTTCCTCACCCGGCGGTTCGACGAGGCCATCGCGGCCCTGGACAACGAGGAGGAGTCCATCCTCAGGCAACTGGAGAGCATGAGATGGCCGGCCCTAAGGCGCGCTCATGAAGTATACGAGCCCAGCGCGGCGCCGGAGCCTCCCAAGCCCGATCCCGCAGCCGAACTGAGGAAGATCGTTGAGACGTGGGAGCAAGGGGGAGGCGCCGCCAGGATACGGTCTCTCAAAGTCTTGGAGTGGCGCGATGAGACGGCGGCAAAGGCCCCGGGAGTCCTCCGGGATGACATAGCCGCCATCGAGCAGGAGATTGAAAGGGAACCGGATGATTCCAAGAAGGACCAGTTAAAGGCCCGTCTGGCGGTATACAGGCTTGCCCTTTTGGAGAAGACGCCCCGCCAGGTGGAGGACCGGACCCGGCCCGAACCGAAGCCGTCCGGCAAGGCCGATGAGGCGGCTCTCAGGCAGAGGCTTCAGGAGATCCACAGGGAACTGCAGTCGGTCAAGTTTGAGAAGAGCCAGTATTTGAGAAGTCGGGTCAAGCTCGACTGGAGGTCTCAAAGATGAGTCACATAAGTTCATATAAGACGGAGATAAGGCTGGAAAGCGCGCTTTCGGCCGGGCGCTCGGTCGAGGAGGATCCCGGTTGGGACGTGCTGAACGAAGCCATACACGCGACGGCCGAGGAAATGAACCTGGATGTGACGCGCTCGTTCAAAGACTACTACGGAAGGTCCCTCGCGTGCGATTGGGGTCTCGTGGGGCCGGACATCCCCAGAGGGATCGGCATAAACGTCGACCGGAAGACGGGCGAGGTCATCTTCGCCTGCGACACTTACGGAGGTTTTGAGAGAGCGGCGGGCGAGATCAAGGACAGGGTCGTCCAGAACTACACGTCCCTCTGTGTGGCCAAGGCCTTGGCCGCCCTGAACTACAACGTTGAGGTCAGTGAGGTAAAGCACCCTATTGAAGGCAAGAAGGTCCTCATCAAGGGAGTCTTGTGATGTCCAGGCAAGTTGATGTAGAGGTGGGCAGGAACGGCCAGGTGAAGGTGGAGTTCTCCGGGTTTGAGGGGGAGATCTGCTACGACGAGGCCGAATCCCTCCGGAAGATTTTGCGTTCCTTGGGTCTCTGGGCCCTGCCGGTCACCGTTACGCCCAAGACTTCGTCAGAGATAGAATCCGAGCTGGGATCCGATGTAGACGCGAAAGCGGAGACTCGCAGAAAGGTGTCGGTCAGTTGAGCGGGTCTTCGCGCACGACGGGTGGACGTGCCCGGGCAAAGCGGAAGCCCGGCCCCGCGGTCCTTTCGGGCGGCCCCGGAGAGTTCGGCTCTTACATGGAGATCGAGATCACGCCGCTTCGGGTGAGCGTCTTTGAGCGCACGGGAGACGGGAAGACCGCCGCGCTCCTTGAGGCCCTTTCTCGGTATGGACTAAGGCTCGAGGAGAGAGTGAGCTCTCCCTGCGGGTAGGGGGGATAAAGTGGAGGATTACCTGGACCAGTCCTGGATGCAACGGGGCATTATGAAGCGGAAGTCCAACTACTCGCCCATCATATGCTTCGAGACCGTTGACCCCAAAAGGATATACCAGCTGAAGACGTTCATACTGCATTCGCCGGAGTTGTCCCACGTCGAGAATATCTTCCTGTACGACCCGTGGGACGGGCTGGGTATGTTGAGGAGAGGCCCCGAAGGCCCTGTGTTCGAGCCCTATCGAAAGAGGATAGGGGTGAGCACTCCCGTCACCTCCCGCCTCCGGGGGCCCGACAGTTCCGTCGAGATACAGGCGCTGAAGGCCGTCCTCAAGGAGATGGACGGCTACCTGAAGTCCAGCTCTACCGTGTTGGTGGCTCAGAACATATCCGAAGTGAGAGAGGCCGACACCGGGTTCCAGGCCGCCCTCCGGGCCTGGGCCATCGATCCCAGGATCCTGGCCAAAGGCTCAACCATCATGGTCTTGACGTCAGATGCCTCCAAGATCATGGACGAGTTTACCAGGGAGTTCGTAGTTATCGTCCCGGTCGACCCGTCAAGCGGGGACGAGCGCAGGGAGATCATCAAAAGGACCGCCAGTGAGCTGGGGGTCAGCCTGGACGAGTCCAAGATCGAGGGCACAAAGGTCACGCTGTCGGGGCTCAACCTGCACCAAGTCGAAAGCATACTCCTTGAGTCCTACCACCGCGCCAAAGACTTCGACCCGGACATAATGAAGGAACTCAAGTCAGAGATGGTCAAGCGCTCGAAAGTGCTTGAGGTCAGGGACCCCCAGTTCAGCTTCAACGACATAGGCGGCTACCACGCGATCAAGGAGTTCGTGTCGAAGTACATCATCAACGTCCTGAAGAAGCCCGAGAAGGCAAGGCACTTCGGGCTCGGCCTCCCTAAGGGGCTCCTCTTCTTCGGTCCTCCCGGGACCGGGAAGAGCCTCTTCGCCAACGCCTTGGCCAGCGAAGTCCAGCTCCCGTTCATCAACCTCCTCACCGAGAACATCTACTCAAAGTGGCTGGGCGAGTCCGGCCAGAACATGAAGAGCGCCATCACCATGGCGGAGAAGATGTCGCCGGCCATAGTCTTCGTCGACGAGATCGACCGCTTCGGGAAACGCTCGGGCGCGTCGGCCGGTTCGGCAGAGGAGGAGACCCAGCGGGTATTCTCCCAGTTCCTTGAGTGGTTGGGCCGGCCGGATAGAGAAGCGATCATCGTGGGCACCACCAACGTCCCCGAGCACCTGGACGACGCTTTCCTGCGCGCGGGACGCTTTGACTACAAGATCCCGTTCCTTTACCCCGGACCCCAGGCCAGACTGGAGATCCTCATGGTCCACCTGGGTTTCCAAGACGGCGGTAAGCGAAAGAGAGTGCCGCTGGACAAGGAAGAAGCTGAGATACGGAGCTTCCTGGAGGAGGCGATTGTCCCGTGTACCCGCAACTTCTCCTGCGCCGAACTGGAGGAGCTGGTCACCAGGGCCAAGCGGATCGCTTTTGACAAGGACAGGCAACAGGTCACAGGCGAAGACCTGCTGGTCGCGGCCAGGACTTTCCGTATAGACAGCGGGAACAGGAAACGGGTAATCCAGGCTTGCATGTCTCAGGCCAGGCGCTTCACCGACGACCAGACCTTCCTGGATTCGGTCGAGCGTGAGAACAAGATCGAGGACGAGGAAGAGGCGGCTTCAGGCATTTGACTTTACGGGTACCGGGCTTTCGGGTACGCTTAGCTTTGAAGGACACGCGGAAAGAGGGATAAACGTGAAGGAAAGGGTTCTTGAGGTCTTGGATAAGATCCGTCCGGCGCTTCAGGCCGACGGTGGAGACGTGGAATTGGTGGATCTGAGCCCCGACGGAGTGGTCAAGGTAAAGCTCACGGGGCATTGCGGTACGTGCCCGTTCGCCCTCATGACGCTGAAAGGCGGGATTGAGCGCGTCCTTAAGCAGGAAGTCCCCGAGGTCACCAGAGTAGTTGCGGAGGGTCTCGCTGAGAGCTGAGAGGCAAAGGCCATGAGAGCAGAGGCCAAGAGCCGATAAGAGTCAGCAGAAGACTATGGAAGGCAACGAGTATCTCTGAGTGATCAGGTGATGAGTTGTCCTTGGACCGCCGGCGCTATTGCCGGCGGTTTTCGTGTTTCTTGTACGCGCCCTTCGCCCGTCCGGCGTTTCCTCTCGCCGGATAGCCTCTATGTCACTTCCGAGACCGGATGCATATAGATGATCTAGCGCGTAGGCATCCTTTTTCGGATGAAAGGAGGGCAATGAATCTGGATACCTGCGAAGTCAAGAAAGAGGAACTCAGACTGGAGGAGGTCGTAGGGGAAGGGACTTCGCAACTGGTGATCTCCCAAGCCGTGACCGTTCCTGAGGAGAAACCGAACGTTCGGGCAATCATCGATTTCGTCGCCAGACCACGCATCAACAAGGTCACGGTGCTTCCGGGGAAAGT
>CAZYFG010000120.1:5778-6776 GCA_964646835.1 uncultured Eubacteriales bacterium
GATCGACTTCGCCATAATCTACGAAGCCACCGTGGAGACTCAGACCGTCCACGTGTTCCATGCGGAAGTCCCATTTAGTCAGTTCGTTGAGATACCCGGAGCCGAGCCCGGCATGACCGCCAACGTCACGGTGGTTGTGGAGCATGCCGTCTTCCAGGTCAGTCCGGACGGAAGGAACGTAACAATCCGCGCGGTCGCAGCCATGAAGGTAAGACTCACCCAGAGCATCATCATTGAGGTCGTAACCGATGTGACCGGCGTAGCCGGGTTGCAGGTTACCAGAGAGGTAATAAAGGCGGAAACCGTTCTGGGCGAAGGCGAGTCGCAGATCGTTCTACGGGAGAACCTGGCCATACCCGACGCCAAACCTGATGTCGCAAGGGTCATAGACCACGTCTCGACGGTAGACGTGAGCATGACCACGGTGCTCCCGAACAAGGTCATCGTCAATGGGGTCATCAACCTGAGAGTGATCTACGAAGCCGATGTTCCCAGCCAGTCGGTCCACGTGGCTCACTTCACCATCCCGTTCGAGTCGTTTGTGGAGATCCCGGGCGCTCAGCCGGGCATGTCGGTAATCGCCGACGCCGATGTGGAGTTCGTCTCAATAGACGTCGCCGCTGACGGCAGGACGCTCTCGGTCAGGATCATCCTGAGGGTTCACGTCAAAGTGATCGCCGTGCGGAGCATCACCATCATCACGAACGTGGCAGGAGTCCCCGGAATCCACATCGAGAAGGCGCTGGTCCGGGTACAAGAGGTCTTGGGAGAAGACAAAGCCCAGGAGATCGTGAGGGAGCTCATAGACATCCCCGACGAGAAGCCTCTTGCGGCCGCGGTCTTGAACTGCGCATCGACCCCCGAGGTCAAGCGCACCATCGTCGCGCCGGGTAAGGTCATCGTCGACGGTGTCATAGCCCAGAGGATAATCTACGAGCCGCTGGCAGAGCCGACGCAGACCGTCCATACGCTGCACTACACCGTGCCGTTCTCGGGCT
>CAZYFG010000121.1:0-3214 GCA_964646835.1 uncultured Eubacteriales bacterium
TTTTTATCCCGTTGGATCCCTGGGCGTGGGCCATGGACTTCTTCCCTACGTTCTTGGCCTCCTCGATCGCCGCCCTCATCTCTTCGACCGTAAGCCCTCTGGCGGTCGGCACGTCACCTTCCGACATAACACCGCCCGTGGCGTGAAGCTTTATGTGGTCGGCACCGTCACGGAGTTGCTCGCGGGCGGCCCTCCTCGCCTCTTCGGGACTGTCTACAACATAGCGTCCCTTGAACTCCACTTCGGGCGGCCAGCCGTTCCTGGTATCTCCGTGTCCGCCCGTGATTGACAGGCTGTGGCACGCCACCTGCAAGCGAGGTCCGGGCACCAGACCTTCGTTGATGGCTTGCTTGAGGGCGACATCCACCAGGAAACCCGCGCCTGCGTCACGGACTGCTGTGAACCCCGCCTCCAAAGTGGCCCTCGCGTTCAGAGTCGCCCTGATGGCGACATGGGGAACCAGTTCCTTCATGGACTTAAGTATGTTGGGGTCGCCCGACCCGGTGATGTGTATGTGGGTATCGATCAAACCGGGCATCAACCATTTCCCGCCGGCGTCAATCACCTTGGCGTTCTCTGGGACCTGCCCGTTGGTGGCCGGGACTACCTCGATGATTCTGTCGTTCTCAATGATGACGTTCACAGGGCCATATGGCGGCTTACCGCTTCCGTCAAACAGCCTTGCGTTTGTGATGGCCGTGTACATCCAGTTCACACTCCTTTTCTCCTAGTCTTCCGCCTAGTTTCGGAGAAGCCCGCTCGTTTACCTTCTCGGAACGGCCCTCGGCGGCTAACCTCCTACGGATAGCCCCGTCAAGATGGCCTCCTCCAGATAGCGCACTCCGATTAGCCTTCTACGGATAGTCTCGCGGCTTAGTCCCGCAGTAGCTCCAAAGCGCTTATCGACATAACATGAGATGCAACTTTCAAGATAAGGGGGAGAATCCGATGTCTGGCACCGGACCGGTCTGCGGCAACAACTGGGCGTTCATTCTGTTCCTCATTTTGATCCTCCTCATTTTCTGCTGCTTCTGCGTCTGCTAGAGCAGGGCGGGGCGGTCGGATTGCGGCCGCCCCATCTCCCATCTCTTCGACACCAGACTCCTCCTGTCTGATTTGATTCCAGATTCCTGTCCGCCCCCCGGGTGACGGTAGGCATTTCATGCCGGATCGACAGCCCCGTCTGGTAGAAAATGTACCGTTGCTAAGTGGCAACACCCATGGCGTGCTAGATCGGCAGCCCTCGTCCGGCCGGGGATGTACCAAGCCCGAGTGGTACCATGCGTTTTGTGTACCATCGACTGCCTTGAACCGGCAAAAAATGTATGATCTGGGAGCGGCCGCACGTTCGCTCCCGAGCGAAGCAATCAGCCCGGGTCCGTCTATCGCATACCCTGAACTGGCACAAGGGCTGGACATCCCTATACTTCGGATCTAGAATCAAAAATGCCGGATCGACGCAGGCATTAGAACGGGGGTCGAGCATGTCCTTTCTCAACACGATTCTCCTATCCGCCGTAGTTGGAGTAGTAGGAACGGGTACCGGCGGGCTCATCGTCTCAATCAAAGGCAACCCCAGCAAGAAGCTTCTGTCTCTCTTCCTTGGCTATTCGGGCGGCGTGATGGTCTCGCTTCTTGCGTTCGACCTCATGCCAGAAGCCATCGAACTCGGCGGGACCTTCCTCCCGCTGGTCTTCATGGTCGCCGGAGCGGTAACCATCATGGTTTTCGATATGCTGTTGCCTCACAGTCATCACTTCTCCTGTGACGAGGAGAGTATGCGGTTCGCCAGGACCGCCTATGTTGTCGCTATGGGCATAGCCATGCATGACCTCCCGGAGGGATTGGCTGTTGGAGCAGGACTCGCTTCTGGGTCATCTCTGGGGCTCAGAGTGGCGGCACTCATGTTCCTTCACAACATGCCTGAAGGCATGGCCGTCGCCGGTCCTTTGGCGTGCATCGGCAGGAAGCGAAGGGATATCCTGCTCATTAGCTCAGCCACCGGACTACCGTCTGTAGCGGGAGCGGCCATAGGTGCCTTTTTCGGGACTTTGTCTCCCGCGGTCCTATCGGCTTCGTTGGCATTCGCCGCAGGAGCCATGCTGTTTGTGACGTTCGACGAGGTCATACCCGATGCCGAGGAGCTCTCCGAGGGAGGCCACAACGGCACTCTGGGGGCCGTCGCAGGCGTGATGACCAGCATAGTCTTGAGCCAGTTGCTTCACTAGGAATGAGCCAACCATCTCAATAGGCAATAGGTCGACTAGGCGATAGGCCATAGATCTCGTGAACCTTTAACGCGCCGCAAGCAGGTCTTCTCTCGTGCTGCCCACCCGGTAACCTAACTTGGTCCCGGGAAATCACCGTTATATAAGGTGATAGGCAGGTGAGGACCATCGCGGGGTCGACCTAGTCCCGAGACACAGACCGTGGTCCGGCAGGTGCGCGTTGGAGAGCGCGGGCGAAAGCGCCTCCTGGTGTCCTTGATGCTTCCGTTCCTCGCATCCCTGTTGATTGCCGCCGCGTCCGCTCCGCTCCCGCCGCGTTCCGATGATGTGCTCATTGCGGGCTCGATTGAAGCATACGTTTCCGACCGGTCAGAGATCCTCCGTCTGAGGGTTGATTCAATAGGCATCAAGAAGTTGAGCGGCAAGATTGAGGGGGACGTCTACCGGTCGACCTGGGACGTCACGTTGAGGTTCAAGGCGGACTACGCCCGGCCGGAAGAAGACCCCTACCTTGCCGGAATGCTCAAATGCTTCACCGAGCTCAAGGCCACTGCTGACTCCGATTGGGTCCAATGGGCGGAAGACGAGATCGATAGCAGGCGCTCCGAAGTCTGGGACCTCATTTCATACGCGCAAGAGGTAAAGGAACAGGTAACGGCCAAGGCGGAAGTCAATGTGTCCGGACGGGTGGTCCCGGAGACCGTCAAGCTGGAGGTGGAGGGAATCGACGGAGCCCATGCCCCCGCAGACCTCTTGAGAGCGGTCCCTCGCGCGGAACTCTACGAGGTCGCAGGCTACAAGTACCTTCGAGAGGCGCTGCAGGACCCGGCCGTCTCGCCCAAAGGAACTCAGCAAACCGGGGGCACACCCAGCACGGCGCCGGCCTCAGGTCCGGTTCCGCCGGTACCTACGCAGGCGCCTACGGCGATCAAGCCCACGACGCGGGCTCCAGTCCCCAGGGGCGAGGCCACCGAATCGGACCACGC
>CAZYFG010000121.1:3224-6731 GCA_964646835.1 uncultured Eubacteriales bacterium
ACGCCCACCTCATCTTCTGGGCAATGGGGCTAATCGCGTTTCTGTTGCTCATACTGATAGCGTCAGAGGTCTACAATCAGAAGCGGAAACGATCTGCCGCTCGGCCGTAGAGCCTAAGTCCTCTTGAGCCTACGTCCTCTTGGGTCTGCATCCTCTTGAGCCTACATACTATTGAAGCCCGTGTCTCTTTCCCAAGATCCCTAGATCATCGCGGACGATCCGCATCCCTAAGATCCTCGTAGACGGACCGCAGCCCCTCCCTGGTGTTCATCGCAGGTTCTTCCAAGACTCTCTCCAACATGGCCTGGAGAACGATCCCGACCTCTCTCCCCTCTTTCATGCCCCACTCGATTAGGTCCCGCCCGTCAACCGCCAGGTCCTTCACCGTAAGGGGGTCGCCGCTGGCCAGAACCTCCTCGACGCCGGCCTTTAGCCTGAGAACCCGGGACAAGTCGTGAGGGTGACCCGAAGCCTTCACGTCGGCAGTCTGAAGGTCGAAGAGGTCATCCAAGAGCGCTGTTCCGACCCGGGCTATGAGCCGCTTCAGGCCCTTGGTGCCCAACCGGGCATGCCTTGAGGTGTGTTCTCTAACGAGCGTGCATACGGAGGAGATGGTCTGCGAGTCAAACCTGAGGCGCCTTAGGACCTTCCCGGCAATCTCGGCACTCACTTTGTCGTGCCCGTAGAAATGCCCTTCGCCGTCTGCATCAACAGTGAAGGTCTTGGGCTTCCCCACGTCGTGGAGAAGCGCGGCCAGCCTGACCCACAACCTCTTGGGAGTGGACTCTAGGGCAACCATTGTGTGGTCAAAGACATCCTTGTTGTGATGCCTGCTTGACTGCTGAAATCCGTAACACTCGGCGACTTCCGGAAGGACATATCCCAAAATCCGTGAATGGTAAAGCTGCCTGATAGCCCCCGGATTGTCGCTCATGAGGATTCTCACCAGTTCGTCGCGGATCCGCTCCCATGAGACATTGAGGATGAGATGAGCGTTCTCGGCGATTGCCTCGAGGGTCCGAGGCTCGATGCGGAAATCGCCACCCAACTCGGCAGCAAGCCTATGAGCCCGCAGCATCCTGAGGGCATCTTCTCTGAACCTGTCACCCGGGTCTCCGACGCTCCGGATGATCCGGTCCCGCAAGTCCACCAGACCGCCCACGTAGTCGACCACATGCCCGTCCCGGCCTGAGGCCAGAGCATTCACGGTGAAATCTCTCCGGATGAGGTCTTCTTTCAAAGACGACGAGAACTCCACGGTTTCGGGTCTCCTGCCGTCCAGGTAGCGACCATCCCTCCGGAACGTGGTGACCTCGACGGGGATGTCTCCCAAGACGGTCACCGTTCCGTACTTCTCGCCCGTGGGAGACGTGCGCTCGAACAGAGACCGCACCTCAGACGGAAGCGCGTCGGTGGCGACGTCCCAGTCCTTGGGCTCTATGCCCAAGAGGAGATCCCTGATGGATCCTCCCACCAAATAAGCCTGGTAGCCCGCACTCTCCAGCGCGCCCATGATCCGGGACACGGCAGGGTGAATCGCGATATCCATCTGAAGCCTCCTCACGAAGCCTCTCGTGAAGCCTCCTCGACGTTCGGCCGGCCCCCTAGTCTCCCACCTACTATTGTTCTTCCCACCAGCTATAGTGTTGGCGGATGGAGAGCGACAGTCAACTCGCGCACTATCCCTTTCCCTTAGTATGGGAAGACTTGGGGAATGAGGACGGACAGCATCAAAGCCCCCAAGACGAAGAGAGGCAGCCCCGTCTTTACGAAATCGGTGAACCTGTACCCTCCTCGGTGATAGACGATCACATTGGGCGGGGTGCCGATGGGTGTCGCCACTGCGATGGACGTGGCCTGACACAGCCCCATAAGAAGCGGTGCTGGGCTCACTCCCAACTGGTGGGCTATGGCGACGCAGACAGGAGCAAGAATGCTGGTCGCAGCGGTATGAGACATGAACTGCCCCAAAAGGCCTGCTGAAACCACTACTATCCCCGTTACAAGGTAAGGAGTCGGGCTGTCAATGACCCGCGTTAGGAATCCGGCCAACATGTCGGCAGCCCCGGTTCTCTGCATCGCCAGGCCCAAGGGCTGCATTCCACCCATAAGGAGAACGGCGGACCACTCGATGCTCCCCGTGAATTCCGGCATCGTGATGCATCCGGTAACGACTGTGAGCACGGCTCCGATCATGGCAACTATGGGGAGGCTCAGACCAAAGGGCGAAAGCCTGCTCTCGAACAGCATCCCGACCACGACCAGAGCGAGCACCAACAGAGACACGCCCATCTTTTTCCGACGGAACTCGTGTTTCTCTGCTGCGGGGGCCTTCGCCGGAACCCTCGGCGGGACCTGCTTCCTTCCTACAAACATCATGTACAGGACGGCCACCACCACAAAAGGCAGGGATACCTTTCCGAAATCGAAGAACCCGAACGACGCGCCGGTGGCCTCCCTCAAGGCGCCCTGCACGATGGCGTTGGGAGGCGTTCCGACCAGGGTCAGCATCCCTCCAAAGGACGCTCCAAAAGCCAGCGGCAGAAGCAGAGAGCCGGCGCTTATGCTTGCCTCCCTGGCGATGGAAACTACCAGCGGAGCCATCACGATGGTGGTTCCCGTATTGCTCGTGAAGGCCGAGAGAGCGGCAGCGGCGAGCATGATGAGCCCTACGAGGCGCACTTCACTCTTGCCGGCCAACTTTATGACTTTCCTGCCGATGAAGTCGCAGACGCCGGTCTGAAAGAGAGCCTCGCCGACTGGAAACATGAAGAGCACCATGATTGTCGTATCGTTCGAGAAGCCGGTAAGCACGTCCTTGACGGGCAGGACGCCCGAGACGGCCAGACTTGAGAGCACAATGAGCGGGGTGATCCCGAGAGGAACCAATTCCGTGACAAACAGGACCAAAGCCCCGGCAAGTATGACGAGCGTTATCGCGACCTCTGACATGTTCATCCCCCTGTGGCGGACGGGCTGCCCTCAAGGCAACCCCTCTTACAGGACTTCGATATCGCTCCTGCCTTGTCCTCTTGGAAACCCGTGCTAAGGCGTGTTTCTTGGCTGCAGCCAAACCTGTCAACGTCACCGATCTCTGAGCTTAATGCAAAGGTCTAGCCGCAGCGGGTGAAGAACAGCGTGCAGCCTGTGGGCTCATGTTTGACTTCGACATGCCATCCCCCGTGGGCGGCACGGTCCTTCCAAATCGCTTCCCACAGGGCCTCGTAGTCCTCCGCGGAGATCTGCTCCCGGAGATGGGTCGCGCGCTGGTATACCGAGAGGTATTGCGGCTTCAGAAGAATCCTCGCGCCGGATGGGGTGAGTTCCAAAAGATGTGCCTCTCCTCCCCGGAGCCGCGTCTCTTCCCAGCACACATAGAGGATGAATGCCTGTTCAGGAGGAAGAAACGGGATCCACGCCTTCGCGGCGAGCGCATAGCCGGCACCGTCTTTGAACCAGTCAGTCGCCACGTCGCGACCGAACCTGTGCTTGAGAAACGTCCAGAGC
>CAZYFG010000122.1:0-6642 GCA_964646835.1 uncultured Eubacteriales bacterium
CGGCCCGACAGGCGGCACCGAGCGTGATCCGGTGGGGACCGTCTACGTGGCCGTGTGCGGCGATGCCGGGACCGAGGTGGAACGGTACGTCTATGGCGGCTCAAGGACCTCCATCAAGGAATACGGGGCTGGGAGGGCCCTCTACGTCCTATGGAGGTATCTCAGGAAGTGAGGACGAGATGAACCGTCACTTTGAGAGAAGACCGGCCGGCGGCTCCGGGAAGCCGGGATCTTTCCGGTGTTTCGTGGCGGTCCCGGTACCAGAAGAGGTCCGGTCGGCGTTGGCCTCGTTCTGCGAGGACGCTAGAAATGGCTTCCCGGGCTACAGGTTCGTCGCTTCGGAGAACCTCCACATCACGCTCCTATTCCTCGGCGAGGTCCCCAGAACAAGGGAGGGCGCGTTGCGAGAAGCGTTGGATGCGGCCACAAGGGACAAGTCGCCCTTCCGGGTCAGTTTCCTGGAATCCGGCGCCTTTCCCGAGAGGGGCACGCCCAGAATACTCCACATCGCAGCCACCGGTGGAAAAGAGGAGTTGGCCCGTCTCGCCTCCTCAGTACGGAAAGAGCTGGGGAGCCTCGGCTATGGCGACACCAAACCGTTCGCGGCCCACATCACGCTGGGAAGGGAGAGGAGAGAATCGGGCTTCTCAAGACCTCAATCTCCCGCCGGAAGGATACCCGGGACGCATGCGGACATCCGTTCTCTCTGGAAGGATTCATACGGACAATTCCTGGCGAGAGCGAACATCCGGCCCCAGTGGGACGTAGACCAGGTCATCCTCATGGAAAGCGTTTTGAGGCCGGGCGGCCCGCTCTACATCCCCCTCGCTGCCTTGCCCTTGGGTGAGGGTTCGTAAGCGGCGAAACCCGCCTATCGAACACCCGTGCTCGTTCGTTGTGGGGAGAGGGCCGTGATGTTATACTCTTGTAGGAAGGTGCTGCCAGGGACGTGGCGACAACTGGAGGTTGAGTGAATGCTCGAAAAGGAAAAAGCTCTCGAGCTAGCAGTCGCGCAGATAGAAAAGCAGTTTGGGAAAGGTTCCATCATGCGGTGGGGCGAGGCGACCCAAAGGACCGTGGCCGACGTGATACCCACCGGCGCCCTGGCACTGGATATCGCTCTAGGTGTAGGGGGCATACCCAGGGGCAGGATTATAGAGATATACGGCCCCGAAGGCTCAGGAAAGACCACCGTCGCGCTCCACATCATTGCGGAAGCGCAGAAAGCCGGCGGCATTTCCGCCTATGTCGACGCCGAACATGCGCTCGACCCGATCTACGCGCGGAAGATAGGCGTCGATGTGGATAACCTCCTAATCTCCCAACCGGATACTGGAGAGCAGGCGCTTGAAATCGTGGACGCGCTTGTGAGGTCAGGCGCTGTCGACGCAATCGTAGTGGACTCAGTCGCGGCCCTCGCGCCAAGGGCCGAGATAGAAGGCGAGATGGGCGACGCCCATGTCGGCCTTCAGGCGCGCCTCATGTCCCAGGCGCTCAGGAAACTCACCGCGGTCATATCCAAATCCAACTCGACGGCAGTATTCATCAACCAGCTCCGTGAGAAGGTCGGGGTTATGTTCGGCAACCCAGAGGTCACTCCCGGAGGAAGGGCACTCAAGTTCTACTCGTCCGTGCGGCTAGACGTGCGGAGAGTCGAAAACATCAAGCAAGGCCAAGATACAATCGGGGCCAGAACAAGGGTAAGGGTGGTCAAGAACAAACTGGCTCCGCCCTTCCGGCAGGCCGAGTTTGATATCATCTTCGGCGAAGGGATCTCGAGAGAAGGATCTCTTCTGGATGTGGGCGTCGCCCACAATGTAATCACGAGGACGGGCACCTGGTATTCCTTTGGCGACCTGAGGCTCGGGCAAGGGAAGGAAGCCGCCCGTTCGTTCCTGAAAGAACACCCGGACGCATCGGCCGAAGTCGAAAAGAAGATCCGCGATGCCCTGAAAGCCGGTTCGCTCAAGGCGGAAGGCGCAACGGATCCGGTAGAAGCCGAATAAGGACCGATGGCGCGCAAGGGCGCTGAACGCAAAGCTACCGACTACGCTCTGGGTGTGTTGTCGAGACGTCGTGTATCGAAGGGTCAGATGAGGGTATCCTTGAGCCGCAAGGGTTACCCCGACGATGAGTCCGAGACCGCTATCGCCAAAGCGGTCGAGTGGGGTTACCTGGACGACGAGAGCTATTGCCGGGATATTCTCCTGGCGATGCTCAACGAATGTCCGATCGGCAGAAGGAGAGCCGTGTTCGAACTTAGAAAGAGGCTCTTCGACGAGGAACTCATCAAGAGGACAGTGGATGAAGTGTTCGGAGCGGCCGCGGAAGAAGAACTGGCCGCCCTGGCCGCCAAGAAGTACCTAAGCGGCAAAAGAAGCGGATTAACAACTGAAAAAGAACGCGAACGGTTGGCCCGGTGGCTGCAGAGACGGGGATTCGGTGCCGAGGACATACTCTCGGCGCTCAGGAGAGCCGGTGTGGACACCGTGGAATAGCCGGCCGGAGATTCTGGCATAAGAGACGGCATACTTCTATGACCGAGCTAACCTGGTTTGTGGAAACCATAGCAGTGTACGCAAGCGACGGCCCCCCGGGGCCGGTTGGCTGCGTTTCAATTGGGGCTGTGCGACTCTCAGACCTAGACCCCAGGCGGATCCCTCCGCCCGGGGAGGCGCTTTGCTTGAGGCTCTAAGACTGAGCGCAAGGAATCCATTGTAGCACCTCCAATTTCGGCGAAGATACGCGTCCTGGCCAGATAAGCCGGCGGCTTACTGGCTTTTCGTGTTTCTAGGAGGAGGTGACCTGGATGCAGTGGATACTACCCATAGCGGCCCTGCTGGTAGGCGCATTGATTGGCTACCTGACACGCAGGGCCGTCGGGGAAGCGAAGATCAAGTCGGCTGAGATAGAAGCCAAGAGGATACTGGATGACGCGACGAAATCCGCCGAGACTAAGAAGCGCGAGATACTGCTGGAAGCCCGCGACGAGGCCGGAAGGCTCAGAGAAGAGCTGGAACGCGAGGTTCGCGAACGGCGTCAGGAGCTCCAGCGCAACGAGAGGCGCCTCATAAACAAAGAGGAGTCCCTCGACCGCAGGCAGGAGCTCTTCAGCCAGAAAGAAGAGAACTTGGCGAGACAAGAGAAAGCCCTCGCCGAGAAGAGCAAGACACTGGACACCCTGCACGAAGAAGCCATGAAGGAGCTCGAGAGGATATCCGGTCTCTCCAGGGAAGGCGCCAGAGAGCGTATCTTGGGTGAAGTGCGGGACGCCTTGAAGGAGGAGACTGCCCGGCTCGTTAGGGACGCCGAAGCCCAGGCAAAAGAAGAGGCCGAGGCCAAGGCGAGGAGCATCATCAGCCTGGCCATCCAGAAGTGCGCCGCGGATCATGTGGCCGAAAACACCGTATCGGTGGTGGAGCTCCCCAATGATGAGATGAAGGGTAGGATCATCGGACGTGAGGGCCGCAACATCAGGGCTCTTGAAACCCTTACCGGCATCGACCTCATCATAGACGACACACCGGAAGCGGTCATACTGTCAGGTTTCGATCCCATCAGGCGGGAAGTCGCAAGGTTGGCTTTGGAGCGACTTGTGTCAGACGGAAGGATCCATCCTGCCCGTATTGAGGAAATGGTTGAGAAAGCCCAGAAAGACGTTGACGCCCTGATCAAGCAGGAAGGCGAGCAAGCGGCCCTTAACCTTGGAGTACACGGCTTGCATCCCGAGACCGTGAAGCTCATAGGCCGGCTCAGGTTCCGCACCAGCTACGGTCAGAACGTACTGAAGCACTCGATTGAGGTGGCCCACTTGGCAGCCAGCATGGCAAGCGAGATTGGGGCCGACGTGGCCGTGGCGAAGAGAGCGGGTCTCCTGCACGACATAGGCAAGGCCGTAGACCACGAGGTAGAAGGGTCCCATGTGGCCATCGGCGTGAACCTCTTGCGCAGGTACCGGGAATCCCATGACGTCATCCGCGCAGTGGAAGCTCACCACGGCGATGTGGAGGCCCAGTCCATCGAAGCCTTCTTGGTGGCAGCCGCCGACGCGATCTCGGCAGCGAGGCCCGGAGCCCGCCGCGAGACTCTTGAAATGTATCTCAAGCGCCTGGAGAAACTAGAAGAAATCGCCAATTCCTTCGAGGGAGTCGACAAGAGTTACGCGATCCAGGCAGGCCGCGAGATTAGGATAATGGTGAAGCCGGAGAAGATCGATGATTTGGGAGCCGTGCGTCTCGCCCGGGATATCGTGAAGAAGATAGAGAAGGACATCGAGTACCCGGGTCAGATCAAGGTTGTAGTGGTAAGGGAGACCAGAGCGGTCGGCTACGCCAAGTAGGCGTAGTCGACCTTCACCAAGTGGTCGCGGGCGACCCATGAGGGTCCCACGCGTCAAGGAGAGATACCGTTGGCAAAACGAGCACCTGCGGGAAGCGGGGTAAGGCCCCCTGGAAAGCCGATCAAGCCGTCCAGCAAGGATGTGGAGATACTCGCGACACTCCTTGTGGCCTATCCGGAGGTGTCCAGGGTGACCTACGACCCGAAGCGGAAGGCGCTGAACCTGGCGTTTCTATGCAAGGGACCCCTAAGCGCCAAGACCAGAGAAGGCATCTGCAGGTCGTACCTTGACTCCGTAAGCGTCTACCTGGACCTCATTGGCGCCAAGGCTACGGTCGCGGAGTGCCTGTGGGAGAAGATGGACGACTTCTACTACCTGCTCGTAGAACGCGACATCGCATCGCTTACGCCCGGAGAGCTGAACCTTACCGTGGAGCTTTTGGAGGGCAGAGTAGCGGTGCTGTACGCCTCGGATGAAGGAGACCGCCTGGCCTTGGATGATGAGATGAGACCGGCGAGGGCCTTCCTCCAGGATACCGTGAACCAAGTGAGAAATCTGGAGAGCACCCGCAAACTCGTCGCGCTCAGGGAAGGCGAGAAGGTGCTGGTTTTCGACAAGTAAGGTCGGTGAAGCATGCTGAACGTCCTCTTCATAGGTGACGTCTTCGGTTCGCCGGGCAGGGCCTTTCTCAAGGAACACCTGCCCGGCCTAATGGACTCCTTGAAGACCGACTTCGTCATCGTGAACTGCGAGAACGCTGCAGGCGGCTCGGGACTCACTCCCGAGGTGGCCGACGAGCTGTTCGCCATGGGCGTAGACGCGATGACGTCGGGGAACCACATTTGGGACAAGAAAGAGATCTACCCGCTGCTGGACAGCGACAAGAGGATTCTCCGCCCCGCCAATTTCCCGCCCGGAGTCCCCGGAAGGGGCTCAGCCGTCTTCCAGACTCGGAGCGGCCGGCAGATAGGCGTCATAAGCGTCTGTGGCCGGGTGTATTCTCCTCAAGAGCTCGACTGCCCCTTCAGAACCCTTGACGCGGAGATAGTCAAACTGAGGCTCACGACGCCCGTAATAGTCGTGGACTTCCACGCGGAAGCCACCTCCGAGAAGATCTCGGCCGGTTACCACGTGGACGGCAGGGTGAGCGCCCTCTTTGGCACGCACACTCATGTGCAGACTGCCGACGAGACGATACTCCCCGGCGGAACCGCCTACATAACCGACGCCGGGATGACGGGGAGCCACGAGGGCGTGATAGGGGTCAAGAAAGAGATCATCCTCAAGCATTTCCTCACGCAATTGCCGGTGCGGCACGAACCTGCCAAAGGAAAGCGCCAGCTGTGCGGAGTCTTCTGTTCCATTGACAACCAGGGGTCCGCGCAGAAGGTAGAGCGGATTAGGGTCCTGGAATAACAAGCCTTTTGTGCTACTTGCACATATTCCCCTTGCCAAACTTACCCGCGCGTCTTAGAATTGGAAATGAACTGGCAATTAACTGATGTCTCATCCAACTTCTGTCACAGGATCGTGGGGGGATAAGCGTGGGAGTAAGCAACGTAGACCGGCACGAAATACCACAAGTCGAAGTTCTTAAGGTTTCATCTCGGTCAAACCCGAACGCAGTAGCGGGCGCCCTCGCCGGTGTCATCAGGGAAAGGGGCTACGCCGAGATTCAGGGTATCGGTGCCGGCGCCGTGAACCAGGCGATTAAGGCAGTGGCCATCGCCCGCGGATTTGTGGCTCCCAGCGGTATCGACCTGGTCTGCGTTCCGGCTTTCACCGACATCCTGATCGACGGTCAAGAGCGGACCGCCATAAAGCTGATCGTAGGACCCAGGAACTAGTGGATGCACCTCCGGAGCAGTCCTGTGACCTTCACGTTCACACAACTGCGTCAGACGGGCTTCTTAGCCCATTGGATGTCGTTCTCTACGCCGCTGCCAAGAAACTACGAGCAATCGGGATAGCAGACCACGACACGGTGGCCGGGCTCCGGTCACTTGCCTCCACTTCCGGCGAGGTAGACGGGGACGTCGAAATCGTGCCCGCCGTTGAGCTGAACAGCGACTGGAAGGGAAGAGAGCTTCACATCTTGGGGTATTACATCCCCTTATCATCCGAGCCCCTCAACAACCTCTTGAGCGAACTCCAAGCGTCCAGGCGACAGAGGATCGCCCTGACCGTCAGGAGACTGGCGGCTTTGGGCCTGCCCGTGGAGGAGTCCAGAGTGTTGGAACTCGCGTCGGGCGAGTCCGTAGGTCGCCCCCACATCGCACAAGCCATGCTGGAACGAGGTTATG
>CAZYFG010000123.1:0-6165 GCA_964646835.1 uncultured Eubacteriales bacterium
CCTCGGGTTCTTGGCGGCACCGGCCTCGTCGAGACGGCCCACCACCGTGGTATGGGGCGCGTTGTGAAGCATCTCGGGGTTCGAGTAGGCTTCCTTCGCGATGGCTATGAGCGCGTCGGCGAAGTAGTCCAAGGAGTCCTTGGATTCGGTCTCCGTCGGCTCGACCATGATTGCCTCGTCCACGATAAGCGGGAAGTAGTTTGTCGGCGGGTGCACGCCGTAGTCAAGGAGACGCTTGGAGATGTCCATCGTGTGGCACCCGGTCTCCTTCTTTATCCTCTGGGGCGAGACCACGAACTCGTGCTTGCAGTGCCTGTCATAGGGCAGGTCGTAGTACTCGGTTATGCGCCTGAGGATGTAGTTGGCGTTCAGCACCGCGTCCTTGCTAGCCTCGCGGAGTCCGTCGGGACCCAACGACCTGATGTACGCGTAAGCCTTGACCATCACCAGGAAGTTCCCGTAGAAGGACTTCATCCGGCCGATGGTGTTGGGCAGGTCGTAGTTCAGGCGGTAGGTCTTTCCGTCGAACTCGACAACCGGCACGGGCAGGAACGAAGCCAGGTGCCCTTTGACTGCCACCGGGCCCGATCCGGGACCGCCGCCGCCGTGAGGCGTCGAGAACGTCTTGTGCAGGTTGAAGTGGAGGACGTCAAACCCCATGTCTCCGGGACGGGCGATGCCCATGATGGCGTTGGCGTTGGCGCCGTCGTAGTACAGGAGTCCTCCCTTGCTATGGACGATCTCCTGGATCTTCTCGATGTTCTCGTCGAAAAGGCCCAGCGTGTTGGGGTTGGTCAACATGAGTCCCGCCACGGTCTCGTCCATGACCTTCGCAAGGGCCTCGATGTCCACGCCGCCGCGGCTGTTAGAGGGTATCTGCACCGTCTGGAAGCCGGCTAGGACGCCCGACGCCGGGTTTGTGCCGTGTGCGGCGTCGGGGATAAGGATCTTCGTCCTTGCATGGTCATTCCTTGACCTGTGATACGCCCTAATGATGTTGATGCCGGTGAGCTCGCCGTGAGCTCCTGCCGCAGGCTGGAGGCTCACTTTGTCCATTCCGGCGATCTCCGCCAGGTACTCCTGCAGCTCATACATCATCTGCAAGGCACCCTGGACGGTCTCCTCAGGGGCGTACGGGTGGATGTCGGTAAACCCGGGGAGGTTCGCGACTTCCTCGTTGATCTTGGGGTTGTACTTCATGGTACAGGAGCCCAAGGGGTAGAACCCGATGTCCACGCCGTGGTTGAGCTGGGACAGCCTCGTGAAGTGCCTGATGAGATCCACTTCGGCCACTTCTGGAAGCTCGGCCGGGACCTCCCTCAGCTCGCCCTTCGGCAAGTACTCGCTCATGGGTTTCTTCTCGACCTCAAGCGCGGGGAGAGAGTATGACTTCCTGCCCGGCTTGGATACTTCGAAGATCAGTGGCTCAAGGCCTCTCATGCCAATCCCTCCAATCCGGCAAGAAGGTCATCCATTTCCTTCTTGGTGCGCTTCTCGGTGACGGCGATGAGCAGGTGATCCTTGAGCTCCGGATACGCCCTTCCGAGCGGGTATCCGGCCAGGATCTTCTTGGAGACGAGCGACTTCACTATCTTCTCGGGGCACACAGGGCACTTCACCGCGAACTCGTTGAAGAACGGAGTGTTCCACGCGAGGCTGTAGCCCTTGAGCCCGGAGATAGCGTTGGCAAGGTAGTGAGCCTTGGCGACACAGTGCTCCGCCAGTTCCTTGATGCCTTCCTTGCCGAGCCAGCTCAGGTAGACGGTAGCCGCGAGAGCGTTCAACGCCTCGTTGGAGCAGATGTTGGACGTCGCCCTGTCTCTCCGGATGTGCTGCTCACGGGTCTGGAGAGTGAGAACGAATCCTCGCTGACCGCGATTGTCATTGGTCATTCCCACAAGCCTTCCGGGCATGCGCCTCAGGTACTTGTCTTTCACGGCAAGCACTCCGAGGTAGGGACCACCGAAAGCCATGGGGTTCCCGAAGACCTGTCCCTCACCGACGACGATCTCCGCGCCGTACTCGGCCGGCGGGCGGAGGACGCCCAGGCTCATCGGGTTGACCTGCACGATCAGAGTGGCTCCCGCTGCCTGAACCTTCTTGGAGATCTCCTCGACGGGCTCGATGTTCCCAAAGAAGTTGGGCTGCTGGATAACCACGGAAGCTACATCCGCGGAGAGCATCTTGTCGAGCTCTTCGAGGGAAGTCACCCCGTTCGCGAACGGGATCTCTTTGACGGTTATGCTGTGACCTTTGGCGTAGGTTTCCGTTACGATCCTGGTCTCAGGGTGGACCGTCCGTGAAACCAGCGCGTTCTTCCGTCGCGTAAGCCCGGAAGCGATGGTCACCGACTCGGCCGCGGCGGAAGCGCCGTCATACATGGAAGCGTTCGCCGCGTCCATCCCGGTGAGTTCGCAGATCATGGTCTGGTACTCGAATATGGACTGGAGTACCGCCTGACTCACTTCGGGCTGATAGGGGGTATAGGCGGTGTAGAACTCCGAACGACCCAGAACGTGCCTTACCACCGAAGGAACGTAGTGGTCGTACGCACCTGCGCCGATGAAGGTCGCGAAATCTTGGGCCGTGTTCTTTCCCGCCAGTTCCCGCATGAGTTTGGCCACTTCATACTCTGAAAGGGCCGCGGGCAGCTTCATATCGCCCTTGAACCGTAAAGCCGGGGGGACATCGCTGAAGAGATCCTCGATAGACTTGACGCCTATCGTCTTCAGCATCTCCTCCCTATCTTTGTTTGTGTTCGGTAGGAAGTCCATTAGTGATGACCGCCACCCTCGGCTGCGTGCTTCTCGTAAGCCGCGACATCCATGAGCTTCTGGAGCTCGGACGGATCAGACACCTCCACGGCGCAGATCCAGCCCTCGCCATGGGGATCCTTGTTCAGAAGATCGGGAGAGTCCGTCAGCTTGTCGTTGACTTCGACCACTTTGCCGGAAACCGGGGCATAGCAGTCAGACACGGCCTTCACTGACTCGACTGTCGAGAAGATCTCGCCGGCTTTCAGCACCCTGCCGATTTCCGGAAGCTCTACGAACACGATGTCGCCGAGCTGGTCCTGGGCGTAGTTGGTGATACCAAAGTACGCCTTGTTGCCTTCGACCTTCGCGTACTCATGGGTCTCTGTGTACTTCAGGTTTGCCGGGTAAGTCACTTGTTTTTCCCCCTTTTGTAGAACGGCATCTTGACTACTTCGGCCGCATACTGCTTGTTGCGGATGAGGACGTTGACCTTCGTACCAATCGCGCTCGCCTCAACCGGCACAAACGCCATGGCGATGTACTTGTCGAGCGTAGGAGCGTAGGAGCCGGTGGTTATGTAGCCGATCTCCTTCTTGCCCGACTCGTCAAAGACCTTGTAACCGGTCCTGGCGACGCTCTTCTCGAGCATCTCAATGCCGACCAGTTTGGACGGAAGCCCCTTCTCACGCTGCTCCATGAGAGCAATGGAACCTACGAAGTAGGTGCCTTTCCCGAAAGCCACAAACCTTCCGAGTCCGGCCTCCAGGGGGCCGTGCTTCTCGTCCAGTTCCTGGCCGTACAGGGGCATAGAAGCCTCAAACCGGAGCGTGTCGCGACATCCGAGACCGGCGGGGACCAATCCGTCTCCGTCATCGGCTTCCATGATGGCTTCAAAGAGCGCGATGCCGTCCTCGGCCTTGCAGTAGACCTCGAATCCATCTTCACCCGTGTAACCCGTACGGGTAACCAGGGTGTCGATTCCGCCCACATCCACGTGTTCCGCGGCGTGGTAGTACTTGAGCTCGTTCAGAGGATAGTTGCAGATCCTCTGGAGGATCCTCTCTGAGTTGGGACCCTGGAGAGCCACCTCTGCCGTCTCGGCCGAGAGGTTCTTCACCGTCACGTCCTTGAAGTACCTGGCAGCCGTGGATATCCACTCATAGTCCTTCTCGATGTTGCCCGCGTTCACGACCAGGAGATATCCGCCGTCGTTCTGGCAGATGATCATCATGTCGTCAACCACCCCACCGTTGGGGTAGCACATGGGGCTGTACACCACCCGGCCGGGATACCCTTTGGAGATGTCGTTGACCATGAGGAACTGAAGGAGGTTCAGGGCGTCAGGCCCTTCCACCAAGATCTCCCCCATGTCCGAGACGTCCCATAGGGCCGCCGCATTCCGGCAAGCGTGATGCTCTTCCTTGATGCTTGTGAACTGAACCGGAAGAGCCCAGCCCGAGAAGTCGATGATCCTGCCGCCGTACTTCCCGTAGATGTCGTATAGCGGTGTTTTCTTGAGTTCTGCCACCTTCGAAACTCACCTCCCGATTATTCGCATGGAACCTGGACCAACTGATCTTGCCTGAGACTACTGACGTGTTTGCCTACGCCTTTGGATCCGGACCTAAACCAACCCTCCAATACCATAACCTATCCGATGCCACCCATTCTCTACCGCCACCCGAGAGTCCTCGTCCCGTGCGCCCGTCCCTTCCTGTCCTTCCAAAACAAACAAGGGACCGGGAGATTTCCCGATCCCTGTCCTTTTACCTGAGAGATTGCTGCCTGGCGGCAGTTTCCCCTTGGGTGCCAAACTTGGCTCTCCAGAGACGCGTCCGGCGACAGTGTTTGTACCTGAGAGTTTCGGGTTCACCGACCCTTGCTCCTACGGCGCCCGGTCAAGGCGTCTGCTTTCTCCCATGCGTGAGCCTGACGCCGCCCCCTCGCATCAGGGCCGCGTACGGGAGTCAGTGGACCGCCTCCGGGACTCTCCCGCCACCTTCATCCGCAGGTGTATTTGGTTGTGAATGGGATACTCCAAGGTACACTTCTTTCTACACCTATTCTGCGTTATCCTTCAAGCCTGTCCGGTGAAGTCGCCCAAATCGAAAAGACACCCCCGGCACCGGCCGGGAGGTCCCACCGGACCGTTCCGGTCGCAGTATTATGTAACCTTACCTACCCGGAAGACATATCTATAGAGCGAGCATACGCGACTTGGGACAAAAGGAGGACATATACATGAGCGATCTCGTTGACGACATAATGAGGATTCTGAAGCACCCGCCGAAACCGGGTCCTTCATGCCGGCCGGTTGTGAACGTGGTTTGCCCGGCGTGCGGCGGGGCGCCCCCGCAGGTTAGCCCCCGGTGCGCGCCTACCGAGCTCCTAAGGAACGGCGGTTTCGAGCTCGGAGGCCAGTTCACCATCTTCAAAGACTGGGAACAGCAGATCGCCCCCGATATGGCTCTCGACCGGATTGATGAAGACTCGTACGAAGGAACTCGCGCCGCCGAGTTCGCTTCCGTTGGGGCAGGGCAGAACGTGATAAGCAAGTTCGCCTTGATTAGACAAACCGTAACCGTAACCCCCGGATGCTTTCTATTGTTGAGCTTCGCCGCCAACTTCCGCACGGAGGGCGAGGGCTGGGATGATCTGGACGTCGCCGCAAGGGTGTACTACACCGATCCCGGCGGCAACAGGGTCAACCTCATAAACATCGAGATTGACTACTCTGCAGGGCAAGCCGTCAATTCCTATACCTTCTACCAGAAGGTGTCGGACGGCCCGGTGCCCCTCAACGTATCCGCAGTCACGGTTGAGTTCGAGGCGCAGATCACGGACATCACCGGTACCGTATGGCTGCTTGACGGCGTTTCCCTGAGACACGTATAGGAAAGTATTGCCGGGCAGGCCCTCTCTACGCCAGAAGCTTCACTGAGTGCTGGCGAGAAGGCCTGCCTTTCCTTCGGCGGCTCTTCGTACCAGGACGATGGGCGTCATCTGGTCCTGGTTGCCCGCGGGATTGTCGGCCATGGCGGTTTCAAGGGCCTTGGCGTCGACTCCGTCCGAGTATCCTACGGCCCAGGCTATTCCGAGGTCGTTAGCGTCCACAATGGCAGCGCCGACGCCCTCGCCCAATCCCTTGGCGATCCGGTTGGAGAGGAGGTACGGGTCCTTAGGCCCGAGCGTCGCGCAGTAGTCGTAAGGCGGAAGAGCGCCTGGAGTATCGTCAATCTGGGCAACTTGAGGTCCGGCCACCACATAGAACCAACCTTCCCTGCCTAGGACCTGGCCTATCCCGGCGGCCACGATGGCCGCCAGAATCCGCAAGGTCCCAACTTCCTCGACGGCGGTCTGCGCCGACAGGGGGTTGGCCATAGGCGCCGAGCATATGAACGGCTGCAAA
>CAZYFG010000123.1:6175-6642 GCA_964646835.1 uncultured Eubacteriales bacterium
CCAGCGGCAGCTCGGCCGCTTCTCCGTGGCCTCGGTCGCTCCCTTCGGCCTCTTCTTCGGGGAGCGCCGCCTGAGCCCCGCGATCAACCTGGCGGTGAGCCGGGCGACGCGGCTGATGTGGACGGACCCTTCCATGAGCATGCGGCCTTCCATGATGGCGGCCACACAAGACGAAAAAGCCACCACGTCCCCCGGCTTAAGGTTGTCCCGGACATAAGACTTGACCGTCCCCGCCGGGTCGTCGGCCTCGGTCAGGATCTTGGTCTTTATCGGGATCTTCTCAAATCCACTCAGGTCTGGCAGGGCTTTCTTCCTGGGCGTTACTGGAGGAGGCTCCCCAAATCCCATGCGCCTCCAGGCTTCCCTCAAGTGGACATCCCTCGCCTTGGCCTCGCAACCGATCTCAAGGACTTCCTTGGCCCTTTCCCTGTTGCCTCTCTTCACGTGCAGTTCTGCCAAAAGGATGA
>CAZYFG010000124.1:0-6251 GCA_964646835.1 uncultured Eubacteriales bacterium
CAGCATGAAAACAAGAAAGACGGTCATCCTGGCAGCAGCGCTATTCCTGAGCCTGGTCTTGTTTGCCGGACAAGCCGCTGCCGCGGGCTACTCCCGCTGCATATTGCCGACCAGGGACGGCGGGACAGCCTACATATTCACCACTCCCGGCAGCCCCGGTCTTGATCTGCTCTTGAGGGAGCTTTACGGGAACGGAGGGGTTCCGTGGGATGTGATCTTGCGTTACTGCAAGCCCGCGCCCAACCCGACGCCGAAGCCGGCTCCTCAGCCCGCGCCCAAGCCCGAACCGAAACCGGAACCTAAGCCTGAGCCGAAGCCTGAGCCGAAGCCCGAACCCAAACCCGAGCCCAAGCCGGAACCCAACGGCATGACGGCCAAGGAGAAGGAGATGCTCGACCTCGTCAACCAGGAGAGGGTAAAACTCGGGCTTAAGGCCCTTGAGCCTGACATGGAGCTGGTCAAGCTGGCCAGGATGAAGGCTCAAGACATGATCGACAACGGTTACTTCGCCCACCAGTCGCCGACCTACGGCTCGCCCTTTGACATGATGAGGGCTGCGGGGATCACCTATCGCACGGCCGGAGAGAACCTAGCCGGAGCCGGATCAGTCCAGAGGGCTCACACGGCTCTCATGAACAGCGACGGCCATCGCAGGAACATCCTGAACTCCGCCTATGACCACGTAGGGATCGGCATCATCGAAGGCGGCCCCTACGGGCTCATGTGCGTCCAGATGTTCACCGGCCAGTAAAGCGCGTTCTGTCAACGTCTACAGAGCCTTCCATAGCCTGAGCCGGAGGGCAGTAACCCCTCCGGCTGTTCTCTTTTTTGCGCGTGCGGCCCGGCCCATCGCCGGCTCGATGCCATGGCGGGCCCGACTCACCGCCGGCCTTATTCGGTTCCCGGTAGCGGCGCTATGAAGACATCCTCACGTAGTCCCTAAACACCCAACCGTTTCTTCCGTCATAGAGCTGGATGCCCACCCAGTTGCCCCTGCGCTCCGTGACGATCACCGGAGTGCCTCTCGAGAGCTCCACCCTGACCATCGCTTGAGGGCTCGGAGCTTCCCGGAAGTTGACTTCATCCTCAATGACCGTGCCGAACCCCATGAACCTTTCGGGAACCTTCCCGGTAGACAAGAGCTTAAGGGTTTCAATCTCGAACTTCTTCTGCGCGATTATCCGTTCAACTAGTTCCTTCTCGGTCGCCCCTCTGGCTTCGGCCAGGAGTTCGGTGTATCTCTCCCGGGTCTTTTGTTCCTGCTCCAGGAGTTCGCTCAAAACCTCGTCCATGGAATCGCCTCCTTGTCGGTTAATCCTATGCGGAGACTTATGTGGACATGACCGCTCGTCCTAAGGCTTCCCAAGCATTCGGACAGGAGTCAGCGCGGGCCATACGGACATGCTAGAATGATCCCATGAAGATACTTCTTGTGGATGACGACGAGGTTCTAACGAGGGCGCTCAAGCGGAGTTTCACCGCTTTGGGGCACGATGTGGTGGTATGCTCCGACGGCGTCTCAGTGCTCGACAAGGTCGCAAGCGAGAGCCCATCCATGGTGATCCTTGACGTGATGCTCCCTGGGAAGGACGGCTTCTCGGTACTCAGGGAACTTCGTGAACGGTACCCCGACCTGCCGGTGATCATGCTTACCGCGCGCTCAGAGGATATAGACAAGGTGCTCGGGCTGGAAATGGGGGCCGACGATTACTTGGCAAAACCCTTCAACGTCCGGGAGCTTGAGGCGCGCGTCAAGGCAGTGTCCAGGCGAGCCGTAGGCGCGGGGAAAGCCCAGGTGAGGCGCGGGGAGTTCCTCCTCGACCTGCAGGGCAGGCGGGTCTGGAAGGGCGGCAGGGAGTTGGGGCTGTCCGCTAAGGAGTTCGACGTCTTTGCAGTCTTTCTCAAGAATCCCGGACTCGTGTTCACGCGAGAGGCGCTCCTGGAGAAGTGCTGGGGATACGACTATCTGGGCGACTCCCGGGCCGTCGACATCCTCATATCCAGGCTGAGGGAGAAGGTTGAGGACGATCCGCAAAAGCCGCGGGTGATCCACACCAAGCGAGGAGTGGGTTACTACTGTGAGTAACCGAGTCCGCGGGCCCCGCAGCCTGAGCGCAAGATTTCACCTATCCGTCACTTACTTGGTGATCATCTGGATCACCTTAGGAGTCCTCATGCTGTACCTATCCACCTATCTTGAGACCACGGCCGTCGGTTCGCGGATGTCATACCTGTACGCCCAGGCGCACGTGCTGGCTTCGGCAACCGAGGCTGCCGGAGGGCCAAGGTGGGGCGTGCTCTGGGAGATCGGCGGTGTACCCGCCAGAGGGAGGGTACTCTTGATTGACGGGTCCGGCAAGGTCGTCGATGACTCGGCTGCCGACCAGGACATGAGGGGCAGGGACATGACGGATGTCGCCGAAGTTGCGGCCGCGTTGGCCGGCAAGCAGGAGGGCAACACCTACTACCTCTATGACGGTTTGTTTACCGCATATGTGGCGGTGCCTGCCGAATGGGAGGGGGCCGGTGGGACTGGCGTTGGCGGGTCTGGCCCCGGGTCAAGTCCCGGCGGGACTGGCTCCGGTGAGTCTCGCCCGGCCGCGTCCGGCGCCGTGTTCATCACACAAGATCTGAGCGACATAGTCAGTCAATACCGGGAAATAATGGGAGCGGTGCTCCTCGGCGGTGCCGTTGCCTCGGTGCTTTCGCTGATGGTGGCCTGGGGCCTTTCCAGCGTCGTTCTTGGCCCCGTGCTGGAACTCTCGGCGGTTGCCAGGCGGATGGCTTCGGGCAGGCTGGACCTGCGCGTCGTTCCCAAGGGCCCCCGCGAGAGCCGGGACCTGGCCGAATCCTTCAACTACATGGCGTCTGGGATAGAGAAGACCATGGAGGCCCACGAGCAGTTCCTGATAGCCGCCGCGCATGAGCTCAGGTCACCGCTGGCGGCTATGCGGGCCGTCGTGGAATCCATGGAGATCAAGAAGCCGGAACTCGACGAACTGCCCGGGTTCTTCAGCGACATGAGGGGCGAACTGGAGCGGATCATCCATACGACCGAGGAGGTACTGGACCTTCTCCGGGCTAAGAGCTTCGCCAAAGAGGAGAAAACCGATGCAGCCGCCATCGTCTCGTCGGTGGTTGAGGAGCGAAGGGCCGCGGCTGAGGCCAAGGGCGTCTCCCTGGCGTTCCGCGGCCAAGGCGGGCTCGTCTCCGTGAATCCGGTAATCCTTAAGCTGGTGGTTTCGAACCTACTGGACAACGCGCTCAAGTTCACCGGTGCGGGAGGTTCTGTCGAGGTCACCGTGTCGGTCCTGGGTGACGATTTCGCCCTTCACGTAACTGATACGGGGGTCGGGATCCCGGAAGCGGAGATCCCTCGCATCTTCGAGCGGTTCTATCGGGTGGACAAAGCCAGGCAGAGGTCTACCGGGGGCGCAGGGTTAGGGCTTGCCATCGTCAAGGAAGCGGCCGAAAGGTCCGGCGGTAGGGTGGAAGTCGTGAGCGAAGTGGGGAAGGGTTCCACGTTTTCGGTGACATGGCCCGGTGTTATTGTTACATCGTTGTTACCTACTGAAAGAGCGCCGAAACCCTAGCGTGGCACACTGAGCGCAGAACGACGGTATCCGAGGAGGTAACCCTATGCACAAGCGATTTTCGGCAGTGGTATTTGCGCTCATCGCGCTAGTCTCGGCGTTCTCGGTGTTGGCCGCCGGGTGCGCGCCCAAGGCCTCCGGAGCGGGAGACCCGCCGCCCGTGAACCCCGTCCCGAGCGCGAGCACCGTGGACCTGGTGCTCTTCTTTGCTGATGACCAAGCCATGGAGATCCTTCCTGAGCTCCGTAGGATAGAGGTACCCAGCGACCCGAATCAGCGCGAGAGCATGCCGACCCTTATTGTCAACGAACTCTTGACAGGGCCGACCGACCCGCTTCTCCGGAAGACGCTTCCGCCCGAGGCGAAGCTCCTTTCGATCGAGGTCGCCAACGGGGTAGCGTACGTGAACTTCAGCAAGGAACTGCAGACCAAGCACTGGGGAGGATCGGCCGGGGAGACCATGACCGTCTGGTCGCTGGTGACATCCCTCACCCAGGCAGAACCCGCTGATTCACCGTCGGCCATATCCAAGGTGCAGATCCTCGTGGAAGGAAAGACGGTTGAGACTCTGGCAGGCCATTACGACACTTCGAGGCCGATTGCCCGGGACATCAGGATCGACACGCCGTTTTTCACGAGCGAGGAGAGGGCCAAGGAGCTTCAGAAGAGAGTCGACGCAGGCGAAGACGAATGGCGAAAGGATCCCTTGCAGGTGGCCAAGATCGAGGGTCCGTCGCGCGGGCTCCTTCCGGACCTCGATTATGTGCTGAAGTCGAAGTCCGCGGGCAAGGCCCAGGTTGAGGTCGTCCACGGAGGCAAGACTTACAGGATTTCCCTTGTCCAACCCGAGACCCAAGGAGAAGGTGGAGTGTGGGTCATCGGGGAAATATCCGGATAGTCCCTCGGGACGATTGGACTTAGTGATTCTGATCCAACGGGGAGCGTCAAAGCGGCGCTCCCCTGCGGACACTCGGAAGGATGGACTTTCTGAACCACGCATTGAAGGAGCCGGACACTAGGGAAATCCCCGGCAGCGAAGCGAACCAGGAGCGGTTCCCCGGTGATTGGAAGAAGGTTCTGACCTGGAGCGCAGTGTCGCTGTGCCTCAGCGTGCTCTGCATAACCGCCGTCCTCAGGTTCCTGGGGGCGGGGGACTCCGTGAGGAGCCTCCTCAAGGTCGGGTTGGGCACCTTAGGCGGGTGCATCCTCATCGTGATGGCGGGATGGGTCGTCGACAGCTGGCGTCTTGTCGTCCTCACCGGCGCGATGGGCGGGAGGCTCCCGCTCCGGGAATCGATCAGGATATCGGTGATGGGCGCTTTCATGGCCGGCGTGACGCCCCTCGACACCGGGGGCGAGCCCCTCAAGATATTCTTCCTGCGGAAATGGGCAAGAATGGGCGCGGGACAGGCCACGGCGGCCGTCGCCCTGGCCGCCATACTCCACGCTACCACCAAGTTCATCCTCTGGGCGGTGTCCCCGCTTGTCGCCGTCTTCCTTCACGTCCCGCTCAGAGTGCATTCCGCGGCTTCGGGAGTAGTTGCGATAGGTTTGTTCTTCTATTTCGCGACCGTTCTAATCCTGGGGGCGTCGGTTGTCTGGCCGGCGGCCGTGGCGAGGCTCTTCATGCGCTTCCTGGGCCTCCCTCTGGTGAGGCGGTTCGTCGGGCCCGAAATGCGGAAGAAGGTAGAGGCAAAGGTGCTGCACGTAGCGCACGACTTTCGAGCGGGCATCATCGCCCTCAGGGCCCACGGGATCTTGGCGGCGGTAGCCTTTGCGCTCAGTGTCCTGCACTGGGCAGTCCTTCTCTCGGTCCCGGTGTTCCTCCTCTGGAGACTCGGCGCGCCGATCACGTGGTTCCAGGTGTTCACTCTGAGCCTCGGCGTCTACCTCATAACCGCCTATACGCCGACTCCCGGGGGCAGCGGCGGAGCCGAAGTCGGGACCGCGCTCTTCTTCGCGTCGTTCCTTCCCGCCGGCGTGCTGGGGACTTACATCATAGTGTGGCGGGCCGTGACTTTCTACTTCCCTGTTGCGGTTGGTGGGCTATTGCTCGGACTGGAGACCGCCCTCTGGTCCTTCCGGAGGAAGGGCAAGTAGGCGCTTGTGTATCTCCGTGTATCTCCATATGAGCTCCGCCATCTCCGCCCTTGTGACGGTCCCGCCGAGCCTCAGCGTGCCGTCATCGTAACCCTGGAGGAGACCTACTTCCACCGCCCATGAAGCCGTGCCGATCGCGGTTGGGTCCAGACCTGATAGGTCGACGAATCTCGTCAAGTTGGCTGGGAGCGGCGGGGGAGTGGTGGCGGTGTTCTCGTCGTCAGGAGGAGGGGGCGTCGGCGGCTCCTGTTCGTCCGGTGCAGGGGAAGGTTCCGGACTTTCGGACTTGGTTGGTGGCGCGGGTACTTCATCGTCGTCTCCGGGTTCTTCCGATTCGAGTACCTCATACACTGCCTGCGCCACCGTCCGTTCGGCGTGCTTTTGCATGACGGTCAACGCATCCAGCCTGGAGCACGGGCAAGTGGGTTCCCATAGCGGATCGCTTTCGGGTATGAGCCCGTTGGACGCAAGATATGCCATATACGGGTACTGCCAGGCCGTTTCGTCGCATAGCGTGAACCCCGGGGGCTGGGCAGCGGTTTCGTAAACCGCAGGCTC
>CAZYFG010000124.1:6277-6640 GCA_964646835.1 uncultured Eubacteriales bacterium
AACTCGCCTTTGTTAATAGTGACCTCGGGCCTGAAGGTGTTGTCGGGGTAGCCCTCAATGGCGCCCGATAGAACCAGTCGCGTTACCGTGGCTTGAGCCCAGTGCCTTCGGAGGTCGGAGAAGAGGGCCGGCAGGATGTTTCCTTGTTCGTCCACATCCGTCTGCCAAGCGTCGGATAGGGAAGAGAGCCACCGCAAGGTCTCGTCCTTTTCGGGGCTCTCGTCAACAATCGTCCTGCCCCAGACAATGCGGGTGGGGATGACCGACGCCGAGACAACCCCTTCCTTGGATACTGTGACCTCCAGTACCGCGCCAATCTGCAGCCTCGGGATCTCGGGTCGAGTCGTGAACACGAAATTGCCC
>CAZYFG010000125.1:0-6572 GCA_964646835.1 uncultured Eubacteriales bacterium
GTGATATACACCGTTCTGCCGCCGGACCAGGTCATGCGACAAGGCGAGGCCGAATCGCCCCACTATTTCACCATCGAGATGGACGGCAGGACCTTCGTCATGGAGTCGGTGAACGGTCACGCCCGCATCGTGAGGCTTGTATCCACCAACCCCGCCGACTATCTCAACCCCGAATGGCAACCGGGAAAACAGGTGGGGTTCACCATTCCGGCCGGCCCGCCGAAGCTATCCTGATACCTCGCTCTTTCCCTGACGTAATAGGGAAAAACGAGAGTCGTGGGAGCCGGAGGTGCGTGGCATGAGAATAGGCTGCTTGGGACTTATCCTGCTGGTGGTCGGCGGGTTCCTGCTCCTCGGCGGGATTGTTGGCGCGTTTCTGGGCATCGGCTTCGGTATTGTCGGGGCAGTCTTTCAAGCAGTCTTCGGCACTATCGGCGCTATCTTCCGGGCCATTTTCCGCTGACGGAGGGGCTTGTCTTGGGAACCGCCCGTTGGGCAAGGGGTCTTTTGCCCAACGGAAGGCACCGATTAGGACTTACGGGGCGCTCCTTCGGGGGCGCCTCTTCTCTTTCTTCTCACGGGCCGAAAGCCACCACTGGTTGTACTGGTACCTCGCCGGGTAAGCGCCCGCTATCGTTACCGGCGTGCCGATGACGACCAGAGGGTATATGGTCTCCACATGCCAATTGTGCATCCTGATGCAGCCGTTTGAAACATAGCCGCCGATGCTCCAGTCTGCATTGGTTCCGTGGATCCCGTATGACCCGTAAGGTATGTTCAGTCCGATCCACCTGGACCCTAGTACTTCCCACCAGGGGTTCGGGTCCTTCTCCGCCACAGCCCAATTGCCCTGGGGCGTCGGGGTCGACGGCTTCCCGAGCCCTACCGGGTACGGACCGTATTGGCGTCCGGCATAGTAGAAAACCAGAGTCCTTGTGGGAATGTCGATGTAGATGTGGCCGAGGCCGGCCGCGTAGGACCACGCCTGAGGTCTATACAAACTGATCCCCCGGAAGATGGTATGAGGGAACCACCTGGAATGGTGCATGGCTCCGGCGGGACGCTTGAGAACCGGACCGCGCTCCGGTTATTGCCTGAACATCAAGTAGAGGAGCGAGAGGACCCCTGCCGCCCAGCAGTAGTAGCCGAATTTCGCCAGATCGCCCTTTCTCACCGCGCGGAACACGAAGGACAGGGCGAATACCCCTGAAACGAACGCGACCAGGGCGCCTGCCAAGCCCATCGCGTCAAAGACCGGCTCGCCCAGAGCCACGGCCTCTCTGAAGTCCAGAAGAGCACCGCCAAACACGGCGGGGAGGGCAAGCAGGAAGGAGAACCTGGCGGCATCCTCCCTATCCATGCCCGACAGGAGCCCCGAGGTGATGGTCGTGCCTGAACGGGATATCCCGGGGATAACGGCTACACCCTGGGAAAGCCCGACAACGATGGCCCGTCTCAGGTCGACCGTGCCCAGCAAGGGCGTGTCTCCATGGCCGTCACGGCCACGCCGGTTCCGGCGAACGCTCCTCGGCCTCTCGTAGTGCTCGTCGCCTTCCGCGCTCTGCGCCCGGGCCTCCATCGCACCCGTTCCCGCTCTGGCAGAATACCTCAGTATGAACCCCGTGATGATGAGGCCTACGGCGGCCACGCCGCCCGAACCGAAGACCGTGTCAAGAAAGTCGCCGAAAAAGAGGCCGGCCACCGCGCCGGGTACTGACGCCACTGCCAGGAGCCCCACAATAGACCAAGCCCTGGCCCGTTCTCGGCCTGAAGCGGGCAGAAAGATGCCTTTGAGTAGCCAGGCGATCTCCTGCCACAGCATCAGGACGGTGGCAAGAGCGGTACCCAGGTGAAGGAGAAGGCTGAACGACAAACCGGGTGCGGGAAGGCCAAGCACAAGGGATCCGAGGAGAAGGTGTCCGGAACTGGACACAGGCAGAAACTCAGTAAGCCCTTGAATGAGTCCAAGAAGAATGGCCTGCAGAGCGGTCATATGCGGTCTCCTCCCCTACCCGGCACAGTCAATCCCCACGCAAATGGGATCACCTATGCGTCACTAATGCGTCACATGTCCGTAAGCAGCCTGAAAAGCCTCTTGGTCCCAGGCCCCAATAGCACGCCTGTCCCGGCTACAGCCATGATTAGGAGCACGACGTAAGAAGCCATAGTGAGGGCCGGAATGGCCGCTTCTCCTAACCGGGACCTAAGGAACACGGGAAGGAGGAGGACAAAAGCTATCACGACGACCATTCCCATGGAGGAAAACAGGGTGGTAAGCACTTTGACCGTCCCCTTGCTTCCGCCGGAAGCTCCCAGCTCCACCTTCAGGCTAAAGTCAGGGAAGTACACGTCGAGCAGCATCTGAAGAGACGCCAGGATGACCGACGACATAAGGCCGACCGGCAGACCCACCCACAAAGGGATATGGGGCAGGCTCGTGAATTCCAGGAAAACGACGAAAGCGGCCACAAAGAGAAGCGGAGGCAGAGCGGCGTAGGTGAACTTGGCCAACATGAGAGCCCTGGCGCTCACGGGATTGGCCCTCAAGAGCCAGAAAGACTTGCCCTCGCGGGAAAGCGAGACCCCTCCGGTCTGAGCCGACGTCACTGAACCCATAAGCGCGGGCATGACTACCATCATCACCGTAGCAGTCGTAGCATCGGCAGGCTGAGTCTCTCCGAGGCCCCCTTGGCCCACGGCCGCCATCATGTTGTAGGCAAAAAAGCCCAGGCCAATGGCGCCGATCACGAGGGTATACCACACTACCGGGTCCCTCCAGAGCATCTTCAGGTCTTTCCGGAGAACGGACCAATATACTCCCTGCAAACGGCTGCCTGTAGCCCTGGCTACCCGCCGCCGTCTCTTCCCCTTACCCGCATCCAGTTCCTCCGCGCGCCCGGACCAGCCCGCAAGATACCACCTGCTCGACAAAGCCAGGGCCGCGTAGGTGGCGATGGAGGCGAAAAGGAGCAGCGCTGCCCATCCTCCCAGACCGTCTATGCCGAACTCAGGAACGCTCCCCAGGATCCCGTCGGTCATCCATGTGGTTGGCAGGTACCACATCTCTTTGAGCCGCCCTCTGCCCAGTGATTCGATGATCGCCGTGGGATCGCCCGTCTGGCTTATCCTGGCGCTCATGAGTTGGCTCACGATGACGATGGCTATTCCGAAAATGGCCGAAAAGGCTATGAAGAGCTGCTTCATCTTGCGTCCCGGAAGATACCTCATCGCCACCAGAAGCATGAGACTGATGAGCGCGTGACACAACAAGAGGAACACAAGGAGTCCGGCCGCTGCCAAGAGGTAGAAACCGGCCCCGAGGCCGCGCACTGACCCGAAGGCTATCCATACTGGCAACCCGTACAAGATGCTCATGAGCACCGTGGTGCCGAAAGAAGCCAGGAACTTCGCCCCAAACACCGACCATACAGGCACAGGTTGGGACAAGAGAAAGCCTACGTCGTCGGATTCGTAAACGGTCTTGTATGTCGTCTGGATGCCCATGAGGATGACCATGCTCAAGACGAAGAGACAAGATCCGTTCAGGACGTTGATCTCAATGGCCCTGCGGATTTCTGGAACCGCGCCGAGAGACGTCGCCAAGTACTGGAACAGGCGAAGCGCCCCGTAGCCAAGGGCGCCGCCCAGCGAGATCCAGGCCAGGGCGCCTCCTATCCAGCCAAGCCTCTGCTTGACGGAGACCTTCCCTCTTCCCACGAAAAGCGAACGCAAGTCCCGCTTTAGGATGATCCATACGTAGTCCACGACCCTCACCCCTAACTCGTCAGGGTGCCGGAAGACGGCCCATCGGAAGTTGGACGGTCGGAACCGAGGTGCTTTATGAGTTCCTTGTATTCCTCGCCTCCGGTCAGTTTGAGGAAGAGGTCCTCAAGCGAAACATCGGCGCCTTCCTTGCCCGGCAGCGCCTTGGAGCGGAGTTCCTCGACAGTTCCCTCGGCGATGAGGACACCATTCTGGATGATCCCTACCCGGTCGCACATCCTCTCGGCAATCTCAAGGACGTGGGTGGAGACGAAGACGGCACCGCCGTCGTCGGCGATGGCCCGCAGGATGTCCTTGACCAAGCGGGCGCTCTTTGGGTCAAGCCCGACGGTCGGTTCGTCCAGGAACAACACCTTGGGCTCCGCAAGGAGGGCGGAAGCGATGCACACCTTCTGCCTCATGCCGTGGGAGTAGCCGCCCAAAAGCTCGTCCTGCCTCTCGGTAAGCTCGAAAAGGGCCATGAGCTCCTCGATCCTGTCTTCGGTCTTCTCCCGCGGCAGCCGCCTTAGGTCACCGACAAACCGGAGAAGCTCCCTGGCGGTGAGTCTTTCGTATATATCGGGCGTGTCCGGCACGTACCCAAGGACCCTTTTGGCCGCCACCGGGTCCTTGGCCACGTCCACGCCGCCAACCATGGCCTCACCGCTCGTGGGGCTTAAGAGGCCCACAAGCATCTTGATGGTCGTCGTCTTTCCCGCTCCGTTGGGCCCTAGAAATCCAAATATCTCTCCCGGCTTGACCGACAGGTTCAGGTTGTCCACAGCAGTAAGGGCTCCGTACCTCTTGGTGAGGTTCGTGGCTGTAATCACGGTTTCTCCTCCGAATCATGACGTTCTTGCCCCGGTCTTCGTGCGGTATCTAGGGTCGGAAGTCTCAAGGTATCCCTCGAAGGGCAGCCGGTTTCCCAAGACCTCATCATATACCGCAACCGTTTTCCCGGCAACGTCAGACCAGGAGTAGTCGGCCAACGCGACACGCCTGGCCCGTCCCGCCATAGCCTCTGCACGGTCCGGGTTGGAGATTAGCTCCGAGATGGCCTGGGCCAACGCCGCAGGGTTGTCCGGCTCGACAAGGAGCCCGGTCTCCCCTCCGGACACGATTTCGCGGAGGCCTCCTGTGTTGCCCACCACGCAGGGAACTCCCGTCGCCATTGCCTCAAGGGCGACAATGCCGAAAGGTTCGTAGGAGCTCGGGAACGCGGCCACCCACGCCTGAGAGTACAAGTCCTTTAACTCCCGGTCACGCAAGCGCCCCAAGAGAGTCACCCTTGCCTCAAGCCCTCTCCCGGCTATGCGCGCTGCGATCTCTTCCTCCATGGGACCGCTGCCCGCGAACGCGAGACGCGCCATGGGAAAGCGCCTGGCGATTTCCGCCATGGCGTCGACCAGGGCCACCGGACCCTTTTCGATGACCAGACGCCCGACGAAGATGATCAGGGGATGAGGGGACTTCCGCCGCCGGACCATGAACCAAGATGAGTCGATGCCGTTGGGGATCACCCTCACCTTGTCGCGGGGTACGCCGAAAACCATTCCCACTTCCTTGCGCATGTAGTGACTGCACACGATCACCCTGCACGCTTCGTAGCAGAGCCACCATTCCGTTTCCGATATGTGGGTTTGCATCGGATTATGGAGCCCTCCCTGCCGCCCGAACTCGGTGGCGTGGATTGTTGCTATAAGAGGAATCCTCCAGGCCTCTTTGATGGCTTTCGCCGCGTAGGCCACTATCCAGTCATGGGCATGGATGAGGTCGAAATCGCCGGAGGACAGCTCTTTGGACGCCGCCTCCATGAGGGACACGTTGAACTGGGCAGCCCAGGTGACGAAATCGGGCGGGTGCAGACGGTACGGGGCCACCGACAGGACCCTCACCCCATCGTCGTCCCAAGTCAGTGTCTCGTTGGAGTGGGAACGGGTAAGTACGGTGACCTCGGCTCCTCTCTCCAGAAGAGCCCTGCTCAAGTGCCCCACATGTCTCCCCAGACCCCCAACATGATGAGGGGGGTACTCCCATGCCAACATGAGGATCCGCCAAGTCATAAGCCACTCCCCGCTTCCTCTGGTCGCAGACGTTTTGGACCGAGATCCATTTGCCCTTGAAACACAGGACCTATGCGAGCCACCGGACGGCGCTAATCATACTCTGGGGTGAAAGGGGGAGTTGTATGAGCGTTTCCCCATGCTTTGACGCAGGTTCGCCTTACTGCCCGTGCCAGCTTGCCGAACTCGGTCAGTGCGTTGCCTGCTCCCTTCTAAGGGGCGAAGAGACGTGCACCTGCGGCTGGAGCGGCTTGTGTGTGTACACGGAGTTTCTCCGTGAAAGGGCGAAGGCGAGACCCCGAAGACTCATGACCGCCGCACAGGTCCTCACGAGGGAAGATATCTCCGGGAATCCGGACACCCGCGCGTTCATGTTCGACATCCAGGTCAGCGAGGAATTGGCGGTCTCGTGCGATTCCCCGGGTTCCTTCGTGCTGGTGCGCCCCAAGGGTTCACCCGAGAGGTTCAACGTCCCGGTGTCTGTGATGGTCTCCTCAGAAACCAAATTGACTCTGGCGGTTCAGGTAGTCGGCCCCAAGACCGCGGCGCTCGACCGCGCATGCAGGGAAGAGAGGGCAATCACCTTGGTGGGCCCCTTTTGGTCGGGCCTTCAGGGGTTATCTCACCTCAAGAGGTTGGCGGGCGGGCGCGTCCTTGTCGTCGCCAAAGGCATCGCCCAATCCTGCGCCGTACCGGTTGCGAAATACGTTGCAGCACTGGAGGAACACGGTCTCATCCGTACTGAGC
>CAZYFG010000126.1:0-5468 GCA_964646835.1 uncultured Eubacteriales bacterium
AACCGGCGGCTCTCGAGAGAGCTTGCCTCCTTCCTCATGACTTCCAAAGCGAAAGTGGAGTCAGAGAGCGCCCAGGTGAGCGACATGAAGAAGCGGCTCCAGGCCGATGCCGAGGAGCGTTTGGAGCTTCAGGAAAAGACTGCCGCCCTCGAGTCCCGCATCTCTGCATCCAGGGAAGCTCTGGAGAAAGAACTGGCGATCGAGAAGAACCTGGGCGCTCGCCTTTCCGCGCAGAGGGCAAGGAAGAAGCTGTTGGAGGACTTGGAGAAGTCCTTCGAAGGCTACGGTAAGGGGCCTAGATCGGGCTTGGAGGCGGCATCCCGGCAGAGGCTTGGAGGAGTTGTGGGCTCAGTGAGCCAGCTCATTTCCTGCGAGGCCAAGTACATACCGGCGTTGTCCGCGGCAATCGGGGCCGCGGCCGAGAACATCGTGGTTGAGGACGAAGAGGCGGCCAAAGCGGCCATCAACATGCTGCGGAGCATGAAGGGCGGGAGGGTCACGTTCCTGCCCCTAACCCTCCTGCGTCCCCGCGATATGCACCCAAGGGCTCTCGAAACCCTGTCGCAGATGAAGGGCGTGAGGCCGCTGCAGAGCGTGATCTCCTATCCCGAAGGACTCGAGGTCTGCACCAGATACCTTTGCGGCCGTGTTGTGCTGGCCGATGACATGGATACGGCGCTCCGCTTCATGAAAGCGTCCGGCTGGGTCACCCGGGTAGTCACGTTGACCGGCGAGAGCGTTGAGCCGGGAGGCGCAATGACAGGAGGAGAGGCCCCGCGAAGCGAGGCTTTGTTCAGGAGGAAGCAGGACCTAATAGAGCTCACTCTAGGCGAGAAGAAGTTGGCGGAGGAGCTGGATGAAGCCCTCGCGCGACGAAAAGCCGCCGAGAGGGAACTGAGGGATCTCACCGTGGAGCGCGAGCAAGCGATTGAGGCGCTCGGACGCGTTGCAGCCCGAATCGGAAAGCTTGAGGAACAGATCGCCAGTGCGGAGGCTTCCCTGAACTCGCGGAAGGCCGAGATTGAACGGCGTGAACCAGAGACCGTCTCACTCAAGAAAGAGGAAGACGAAATCCTTGCCGAGTTGCGCTCGTCGGGCAACCGTCTCGATGAGCTGTCGAGAACCATGGCCCTTAAGCAGGGCGAACTGGAGAAGCTCGATCAAGAGGTGAAACTCGCCTCTCAGTCGGACCGGCAGTCATCTGACGAGTTGAGGCGCCTCACGGCCGAAAAGGAAGTCCTGGAACGGGAACTCTCGTCTGTTTTGAGGCGGCTCGACGGCCTCGCGGGCGAGAGGTCTTCCCATGAGAAGGCTCTTACCGAAGAGGAGGGCGAGATCGAGAGACAGTCGCGGAGCCTCGAGGAGTTGGGCGCGCTCACTGAGTCGCTGGGGTCCCGGATAGCCGATTTGGAGGAAGAGGCTCGGCGCCTAACGAGGCTTTTCGAGGAGAAATCGGCAGAGAGAGAAGCGCTTCTCACGTCCATTTCCCAGTGTCAGGCCGAGATGGCCCGCGTGGAGCGGGAATCCGCGACGCTGTCTTCCCGGATCGAAGAGGCGGAGGCAGAGCTCCAGGCAGGGCGGCAGGCGTTCCTGGATACCAAGGACCTTATAGCCTCTGAGTTTGGCGTGAACGATCTCTCCGCCGTACCCTTTGAGAGGATATCCAGGGCACAGGCCCTTTCCAAGACCGAGGAACTGGAGGAGGCGCTGAGGGCGCTTGGCAGTGTGAACTTGAAGGCCGAGGAGGAGTACAAAGAGGTAAGCGACAGGATCGACCTCATCGCCCTTGAGAGGGCCGACGTGGAAGAGGCTATCGACGAGATCCACCGGGCAAGGGAACTGGTGGAGAAGGAGATCGAGAAGCGGTACCTCGATACCTTCGCCTTGGTCCGAGAGAGTTTCCGCGAGGTGTTCCAGGACCTCTTCGGAGGAGGTCGCGGCGACCTTACCCTCGTGGAGGAAACCCTGGGGGTGGAGGTCTCGGCCGAGCCTCCCGGCAGGCGTCAAAAGCACCTGAACCTCTTGTCGGGCGGAGAAAGATCCCTGTGCGGTATCGCCCTCATATTCGCTATACTGTCTGTCAAGCCGTCCCCGCTTATCGTGCTGGACGAGGTGGACACGGCTCTGGACGAGGCGAACGTGATGAGGTTCGGGCAGTTCCTTAAGAGGTACTCCAAGGACACCCAGTTCCTCGTCATAACGCACCAGAAGGCCACAATGGAGGCGGCTGACCTCCTTTACGGGGTGACCATGCAGGAACCGGGAGTGTCCAAGGTATTCGGTATGCGGCTGGAAGACGCAGAGACGAGGCAAGGAGAGGTCCTATGAGTCTTTTTGAGAAGCTCCGCCTGGGGCTAAAGAGGACGTCGGCGAACTTGAGGGACGCCGTAGCAGGCATCTTCACAGGGGGCCGGGTTACCGGTGAGTTCCTGGACGACCTGGAGGAGGTACTCATCCAGTCGGACGTGGGCGTCAAGGCGGCCATGACTCTGAGAGACAAGATCCAGGAAGAGAACAAGAAGAGGAACCTGAAGAGTCCCGATGAGCTCTTCGGCGTGATGGAAGAGATCGTCCGCGCCATGCTGGAAGCTGTAGCCGAACCCCTGAAAGTAGCCGATTCGGGACCGACGGTTTATGTGCTTGTGGGCGTAAACGGCGCCGGCAAGACGACCACCATCGCCAAACTGGCCGAGAGATGGCGAAGCCACGGAAAGAGCGTCATCATGGCCGCGGCGGACACGTTCAGGGCGGCAGCCGAAGACCAACTGGAAGTGTGGGCCAAGAGGACCGGCTCGTCGATCATCGCTCACCAGCCGGGATCTGACCCGGGCGCCGTGGCTTACGACGCGGTGCGGTCCGCTCTGGCCAGAAACGCCGACCTGGTGCTTGTGGACACGGCCGGCAGGCTTCACACGAAACGGAACCTCGTCGAGGAATTGCGCAAGATCGTGCGGGTCATCCAAAGGGAGTTGCCCGGCGCCCCCCACGAGGTCATCTTGGTAATCGATGGGACCACCGGCCAAAACGGCGTGAACCAAGCAAGGGTCTTTACGGAAGCCGCAGGGGTGACGGGGGTCTGCATAACCAAACTCGACGGGTCCTCCAAGGGCGGCGTCGCCCTGGCCATAGCCGACGAGCTTGGCTTGCCCATAAAGCTGGTGGGCGTGGGAGAGTCTTCAGATGACCTCCGCGATTTCGACCCGGCAGCCTTCGCAAAGGCTTTGTTCGCCGGGCCCCGGTGAGGGAAGGTGGACGCTGTGGAGAGGAACTCGGGGGTCGTGTTCAACGTCCAGAGGTTCTCGCTTCACGACGGTCCGGGCATCCGGACCACCGTGTTCCTCAAAGGATGCCCGCTCCGGTGTCGTTGGTGCCACAATCCCGAGAGCCAAAGCCCCAATCCGGAGATCATGTACTGGGAGACAAGGTGTTCGGGGTGCGGCTCTTGTGTAGTGGCATGCTCGGCTGGCGCGCTCAGAATGGAACGCGGGCGTCCTGTCTCCACAGGCAAGCCGTGCGCGGTTTGCGGAGAGTGTGTGGAGGTCTGTCCTTCGGGAGCAAGAGGGGTTTCCGGTCGGACCGTGACTCCCCGTGAGACGCTGGCCGAGGTCCTTAAGGACAACGTGTTCTTCGAGCAGTCAGGCGGAGGGGTCACTTTCTCAGGCGGCGAGCCTCTGGCGCAGCCCCGGTTCCTTGAAGAAGCCCTTAGACTGTGCAAGGACGCCGGACTATCTACAGCGGTGGATACCTGCGGGTTCGCCCCTTGGGCCGTTATTGACAGGATCATCCCCGCCGTTGACCTCTTCCTCTATGACCTAAAGCTCATGGATGACGACGCCCACCGGAAGTACGTGGGCGCGTCCAATGCCGTCATACTGGACAACTTGCGTCGTCTAGCCGAAAGAAAGGCTCCCGTGGTGGCCAGGTTGCCTGTCATCCCAGGCGTCAACGACGATAGCGACAACATACAGAAAGCAGGAGAGTTTCTTGCGGGGGTAGGAGTCCCGGAGGTGTCGCTCTTGCCTTATCATGAGATTGGGAAGGAGAAATACGCCCGGCTGGGCAGGGACTACCCGCTAGCCGGTCTTGCGGCTCCGTCTCATGAGAGCATTGAGAGACTGGCCCAGGCCTTAAGGAGTTTTGGACTTCGGGTCTCAGTGGGCGGACAGCTTTAGCGCTACGAGGTCAGCGGTTGGCCTTGTGGGTTTCCCAAGAAGAGTAGAGCGGGGGATGAGTCGTGAGAGAGAGAGTACGGAGACTTCGTGAGGAGAGCCTCGAGGCCGTGCCCGAACTGTCCATTGAGCGCGCTCTCATTGTCACCGAGGTCTACAAGCAGTACCAGGGGAGAGTCTCGGTGCCCGTACTCCGGGCCCTTACGTTCAAAGCCCTCATGGAGAGGAAATCGGTCTATATAGGGGAAGGCGAGCTCATCGTAGGCGAGAGGGGCGAGAGGCCCAAGAGAACGCCCACTTACCCGGAGCTGTGCTGCCACACACTGGAGGACTTCCGGGTAATCCACGAGAGAGAGAAGACGTTCTTCCGCGTCGGTCCCGAGGAGCGCAAGGCTCAGGCCGAGATCGTGATACCTTACTGGGAAGAAAGGTCCATGAGATACCGGCTCTTCTCCCAGATGTCACAGTCGTGGAAAAACTGTTACGAGGCAGGCATATTCACCGAGTTCATGGAGCAGCGGGCGCCGGGACACACGGTCCTTGACGGCAAGATCTACGAGAAGGGCTTCCTGGATTTCAAGGACGACATCCAGAGGGCCGTCCGCTCGCTGGACTTCATAAGCGACCCTCGCGCTTACGAGAAACGCGAGGAGCTCAAGGCCATGGACATATGCTGCGACGCCATCATCGCATATGCCGAGCGGCACGCCGCCTTGGCGAGCGAGATGGCTTCACGGGAGGATGACCCGGTGAGGAAGCAGGAGCTCCTCAAGATCGCCGAAGTATCTTCCCACGTGCCGGCGCATCCTCCCAGGAACTTCTGGGAGGCGCTGCAGATGTACTGGTATGTCCATATCGGCGTCATCACTGAGCTGAACACCTGGGACTCGTTCAATCCGGGAAGGCTCGACCAGCACCTCTACCCCTTCTACAAGAAGGAAACGGAAGAGGGCACGCTCACACGGGAAGACGCCAGGGAGCTCCTCCAGTGCTTTTGGGTCAAGTTCAATAACCAGCCTGCGCCGCCAAAGGTGGGCATCACCCTCGCCGAGAGCGGCACCTACACGGACTTTGCCAACATCAACACGGGCGGACTCAAGCCCGACGGCTCTTGCGGGGTGAACGAAGTCTCCTACTTGGTGCTGGAGGTTATCGACGAAATGCGGCTCTTGCAGCCGTCGTCCAATATCCAACTGAGCGCTAAGAACCCGGACCTCTTCCTCCGGAGAGCCTGCGAGATCGTGAGGAAAGGGTGGGGGCAGCCTTCCATATTCAACGCCGACGTGGTCGTCCAGGAGA
>CAZYFG010000126.1:5478-5988 GCA_964646835.1 uncultured Eubacteriales bacterium
GGTCACCGACGCCCGTTCCGGTGGGACGTCAGGCTGTGTGGAGACCGGCGCCTTCGGCAAGGAGAGCTACATACTCACGGGATACCTGAACCTCCCCAAGATCCTGGAGATCACCCTTCACAACGGGGTTGATCCGCGGACGGGCAAAGAGATTGGCGTAAAGACCGACCCGCCTTCGTCCTGGGTGTCCTTTGACGACGTCCTGAGGGCATTTGAACGGCAGCTCGAGCATTTCATAGACGTGAAGATGATGGGCAACAACGTGATCGAGAAGCTTTACGCCGAGAACATGCCCTGCCCGTTCCTTTCAACGGTTATCAGCGACTGCATTGAAAACGGCGTAGACTACAACGCCGGCGGAGCCAGGTACCACACCCGGTACATCCAGGGGGTGGGCATCGCCTCGGTTACCGACAGCCTGGCGGCCCTCAAGGAGCTTGTGTTTGAGAGGCGGCTTCTCACGACGGACGGACTCATTGAGGTCCTCCGGAAGAACTTCGAAGGAGCAGG
>CAZYFG010000126.1:5998-6509 GCA_964646835.1 uncultured Eubacteriales bacterium
CGATGATGACCGCGCGGACGACATCATGAGAACGGTGTTTCACGCCTTCCACCGGCTGGTTGACGGGAGAAGGAGCCCGACAGGCGGGACGTACCACATAGACATGCTGCCCACGACGTGCCACATCTACTTCGGGTCGGTTACGGGTGCGACGCCAGACGGCAGGCTCGCGGGCGAGCCCCTTTCGGAGGGGATTTCCCCCGTTCAGGGCCGCGACAAGTACGGGCCGACGGCTGTGCTCAAGTCCGCCTCCAAAATGGATCACGTGAAGACCGGCGGGACTCTCCTGAATCAGAAGTTCACGCCCAAGGTGCTCGAGGGAGAAGAGGGGCTCAAGGCTCTCATGAACCTCGTGAGGGCGTACTTCCGGCTAGGCGGCCACCATATCCAGTTCAACGTGGTCGACGCGGCGACGCTCCGGGACGCTCAGGCGCATCCGGAAAGGTACAGGGACCTAATCGTGAGGGTTGCCGGGTACAGCGACTACTTCTGCGACCTGAGCCGCACGCTG
>CAZYFG010000127.1:0-953 GCA_964646835.1 uncultured Eubacteriales bacterium
CGACCCTGCCCAGTTGTCCCGTCAAAGCGCTGATCTCGTCGTTGCTGCCGTCCACGATCAGGGAAATTACGGACACGCCCCGCTCCCGGTACGGGATGCCCATGCGCCCCACGATGATCTCCCCGTACTGGCTCGTCACCGTGCAACGCCAGGATGTTCCTGACACCTAGGCCCGCCGCCCCCAGGAGTTCGGCCTGCAGGCCAATCACGTTTCTGTCCCTGCATGTGAGATGGAATATGGCTTCGACGTTTGCGTCCCGCTGTATGAGGTGGGCAAGGGTGATCGGGCTCATCCGAACGTTCGCCATGGGGCAGTCGGCAACGTTCACGGCGTCCACCATGTCGGCAAACGTTCTGACTCTCTCCAGAGTCTTTCTCGGGTCCGCCCCGCGTGGAGGATCCACCTCCACGGTCACGACGAACTGACCCGCCAAGAGTTTGTTGTAAAGCCTCGCCAACGCGACCATCCCCCATCCCCGGTAAACTAAAAGCCCTTCGAATGAAGGGCTTAAGTCAAATACTCGTCGACCTTCACTCTCATCTTTCGGACCCTTGCGTCCGCAGGAGTTGGCACCGTTCCCTTGCGGGTGGTTGCCGTGGCATCATTGGGCCTGTCCCTCCGCCGCCTCTTGATGAAAGAGGTACCTATTCAGTTGTTCTTTAGATAATACTCCGGAAGATTACACGCTGCAAGACCTATTTGAAGATTCCTGGTGAGGATTCTTGGCGGGGACTCCTACTGGGGGTCCTTGGTGAGGATCCTTGTGACGATTCCTAGTGAGAATACCTACTCCGGTCCCACTTCCACTCTGGGGGCGTCGCCCCACAGTCTCTCAAGCCCGTAGAAGGCCCTTTCCTCATTGCGAAACACGTGGACGACGAAATCGCCGTAATCCATGAGCACCCACAGTCCGCCTTCGTAGCCCTCAATGTGATGGGGCTCGCGGACTCCG
>CAZYFG010000127.1:963-6491 GCA_964646835.1 uncultured Eubacteriales bacterium
CCATATCGGCAAGCGCCCTAACGTGTCTTTGGTTGGGCGCGGAAGCGATCACGAAGTAGTCGGCTATGAGAGTGAGCCCCTGGACATCTAGGACCACGACCTTGCCGGCCTTCCCTGCGCTCAGTATCTCGGCCGCCGTCTTGGCCATCTCTTTCGGTTCGATACCCTTATGCTCTTTTCTTGTCTCGACCGGCAATGACGGCTGTGGCACCTCCTTGGCCTTTTCCTCCGCTAGCGCTTCCGGTATTGCTGTTATTACCTGACTAGAGCGGGCGCTTGTAGTCTTTTCCTACAATGATGAGGACGTCTGCCCCCTCCGGGATGCTTGAGCCGTTGTATGCCCGTGCGGACGGACAGATCTGTCTCACGCCCCGAAGCGCCAAAGCCTGAGGGATCTCATCCGATCCCCTGGCCACGACCCTAGTGTCCTCGTAATCCTGTTTGTTAGCGTTCCCCACGGAGACAACCTGGAAACCAAGGTCACGCAAGATGGTGGCTAGAGCGTCCGCGGCTCCCGGAATCCCGTTGCCGTTCTCGATGGCGATCCTCACGGCTGCGTTTCGTTCCCTGCTCATACCCTTTATGAGATCGTTCACCATCTTCTCGGTCTCGGGTCCGTCGGGAACCCAATAACTGATCTCCGTGCCGTTCTCATTGATGTACCTGTCAGTGCCGGGCACCATGGCCATCTTCACCGAATCGGGATCGATACCTCTCCCGATCTCGGCAAGCTTTGCTACCTCTTGAAACGTAAGGTCCGTTCGGAAGTAGGGCTGAAGCCGCTCGTACAAGGACGGGATCTTCAGTACGTTTGAGAGGCTGGAAGCCTTCTTGGCCAGCGCTCTCAGGAACAAATCCTGCATCTGAATCCTGCCGATGTCCGCATTGCTGTAACCCCGGTAACGCACCAGCTCCAGTGCTTTCTGACCGTCAAGGTGCGCGGGACCCTTTTCGAGTTTGATGTAGAGGTTCTGAGCCGGATCCGAGTACTCCCCTTCCACGGGGATGTCCATGTCAACTCCGCCTATGGCGTCAACGGCCTGCTTGAACGCTTCGAAATCAACCCGGACGTAGTAGTCTATCTCAATATCAAGAAACCGCTCGACCGTCTCTATTGCCAGGGCAGGCCCGCCGTAGGCGTGCGCATGGCCCATCTTGCTGTATTCGGCGATCTTGCCGGGGATGAAGACCCTGGTATCTCTAGGTATGGAGACTATCGCCGCGTCTTTGGTGATTGGGTCGACGCTTACGACCATATTCACGTCCGACCTAGTCCATTCATTGGTCCTCTGCCCGTTCACGCCGGCGTCAACTCCAAGGACAAGCACGTTGATGCGGCCCGTAAGGTCTTGGCCGAGTTCCATCTCCAGTTCGGAAGGCGCGGTTACCTGCCTATAGAAACCGAAAATGAGCCCGGCCGAAAACAAGACCAGCGCCAAGAGGGTATAGCCGAGTATCCTCGGCCACCGCTTTCGCGGTCTAGGCATGTCCGAGCGTTGAAAGACTTTTGTTTCGTCCATTGTCGCGGAGACTTCGCGCTCCAAACGGTCCTGTGACACGCGTCGCCTCTGTGATCTCCGTGATCTCACTTATCCCACCACCGTCTCCGGTCTCGCCGCACAGCAGGACGGGTATTACATAATCGTGGTTTATTGCATTATACCTTCGACGCCCCCTCCGGGTTAAGGGATACTGCAGGCGGCTCTGGCAAGATTAGACATACTCAACATTTAGACGGGAAACCTGCCTCCAAGTTCCCCCGAAATGAACTGCCTCCGCATCTCGCAAAGAGACAGGAGGCAAGTATCACGCCGAAAAAAAGATTAATACTTCGGCTGGCGCGGACGGGCTTCGTTGACGATAATCTGGCGGCCGCCAAGCAAGGTTCCGTTCATTGCCTCAACGGCCTTCTCGCCGTCGGCGTCATCAACCTCGACGAATCCAAATCCGCGGGACCTACCGGTGGCCCGGTCGGTGATGATTCGGCAGCTCTTTACTTCGACTACCTGGCTGAATGCTTTCTCCAGGTCTTCGTCGGTAGTGCTCCACGGCAGATTGCCCACGTACAGTGTCTTCACAAATTCACCCCCTCTCCCCAAGCCTCCGATTCCGGTAACCGCGATAAACCTGTGCGTTCGGCAGCCCGCGCGATTACGCCAAAAAGTTCGGACTACCGGCCCTTATGACCCGTCTCTCGGGGTCTGTAAGGTACAGTCGCTCTTTCTCTATGTACTTCATCACAGCATCGGGTACGAGATACTTTACGGATCTCCCTTCTTTGACACGCTTCCTGATGTCCCTTGATGAGATGGCTAAGAGAGTCACGGGAAAGGGGTGAATCTTGGAGAACCTCTCTTCTCCCAGATGCACTCCCAGGTCGTTCAGGGTCTGGACGCTGTACCCTGGACGCGTGACGGCAATGAAATCCGCAAGGTCGAAAAGCTCCATATAGCCGTTCCAGGTGGCAATATCGAGCACGGCATCAAGACCGGTGATAAAGTAGAGGGCTTTCTCGGGGCTGTAGAGACGCCTTAGTTCACGTAGGGAATCCAGAGTGTAGGAAGGTCCCTCCCGGTCGATCTCCATGCGAGATACCTCGAAGTGGGGGTTGTCGGCGGTAGCCAGGAGTGCCATCAAATAACGATGCTCTGGAGAAGTTACTTCCTCCGCTCTCTTATGGGGAGGTCTGCCTGAGGGTACGAAAACGACCCGCTCAAGACCAAATCCCTGTCGAACCTCTTCAGCAGCCCTTAGATGACCGTGATGGATCGGATCAAAGGTACCGCCCATTATACCGATAGCTGTCATGATTGCCCCCAACACCAGAACGACAACGACCACAACCCAATACACCACGACCCAATACACGCAGGTTGATATTTCTATCTCTTGCTGCGAAATCCTTCTTATTCGCTCGAATCGCGGTATTCAGTCCCTGATCACCTGCATAAGCCCATCAATTAACTCATCAATTCCTTGCCCGGTCGAGGCCGAGATGAGATAGATGGGCATCCTTGCGACCTCTCTAAGCGATGCGCGGACCTCGGCGAGGCGCTCCTCGGACTCAACGAGGTCCACTTTGTTGACGGCGAGAAGGCTTTTCTTCTCCTTCATGCCCTGGCTGTAAGCCATCACTTCCCGGCGCACGGCCAGGAAATCTTCCACGGGGCCATCGCCAAAGCCGGTGACATCGACAACATATAGTAGGACGGAAGTCCGCTCAATGTGCCTCAGGAATTGGTGTCCCAGACCTTTCCCTTGGCTGGCGCCTTCAATGAGGCCGGGGATGTCGGCGACGACCATCTTCTCGGTACCTCTCGAAACCACTCCTAGGTGAGGGGTAAGGGTCGTGAATGGATACGGCCCCACCTCGGGAACCGCGTTGGAGATGGCCCGGAGAAGGGTAGACTTGCCGGCATTCGGGAAGCCAACAAGCCCTACATCCGCGATTGACCTAAGCTCGAGCTCGATGCGTTTCTCTTCACCCGGAGTGCCTTCCTCGAAACGCCGGGGTGCCCTGTCGGTGGAAGTGGCAAAATGCGCGTTGCCCCTGCCTCCTTTGCCCCCTTTGGCCACAACCGCTTCCGCATCTAGCCCGGTCAGGTCGGCTATGAGCTCACCTGTCGCGGCGTCACGAACCGTCGTACCCTGCGGGACTCTCACTATGAGGTCGTCGCCCTTCTTGCCGGACCTCAGGCTACCCATTCCGCCCTGCCCGTTCTTGGCCTTAAGCAGCGGCCTGTGACGGAAGTCATAGAGTGTGTTCATCCCGGGGTCGACCTTCAAGACGATGCTCCCACCGTCACCCCCGTCTCCCCCATCGGGTCCGCCCCTGGGTATGTATTTCTCCCTGCGGAAGGACACGGCGCCGCGGCCGCCGTCACCGGCCTTCAGGTCCACAACCACCTTGTCGATGAACCGCGAAGTCACAGGTGGCTCCCCCCTATCCTTGAAAGCGTGAAAAGCGGCGGATCGCTCCGCCGCTCATCTCTCCTTCTAGCTTCCGTAAAAACCTAGTTCTTGTCTCCGGGTACGGCCTCGGCCAGAGGTGCCGCCGCCTCGGGCGCCTCGGCGAACACCGACACTATTCGATCCTCCCTGCCCTTGCGGCCGAAGGATACAAAACCATCGATCTTGGAGAACAGGGTATGGTCCTTGCCCATGCCGACGTTCAGGCCGGGGTGAACACGGGTACCCCTTTGACGGACGATTATGCTGCCTGCGGTGACGAACTCACCGTCGTACGTCTTGACGCCGAGCATCTTGGGCTTGGAGTCACGCCCGTTTCTGGAGCTTCCCATTCCCTTCTTATGAGCGAACAACTGAAGATCGATACGCATCACGCCACTCCCCTCCTTACCGTTCAATGCCCAGTGTCCTCAATACTGACTGACTGCGGGTAGCTCTGGGCGATTGACCTCATCCCAAGTTCAAAGGCTCTTAGGAGAGCTCTGGGCCCTTCCTCTCCCGCCTTCGCGGGGGCAACGCTTACCCGCATGTTGCCTTCTTCCACACTGCACTCCACTTGGCTCTCGCCCAGGATATCCTGAAGAGTGAACAATATCACTTGGGCAAGGGCCGAGACGGCCGCGCACACCACATCAGAACCGTGCTTACCGAACCCGGCGTGTCCCTCTACGACGTAGCCGCAGAGGACTTTCGGACCGGACGTGCCGGCCGCGGGTTTACGCAGTAGCCGTGTCCTTACCATTCCCTTCGACAGAATCGATCCGGACCTCGGTGAACTGCTGCCGGTGTCCGTACCGCCGCCTGTAGTTTGTCTTCGCCCTGTACTTGAAAACCAGGACCTTCCTTGCTTTGCCCTGGCGAACGATGGTCCCTTTTACGGTGGTCCCTTCCAGGTAGGGGTTGCCCACTCTCAGGTCGCCGTTATCGGAAACGGCGAGCACTTTTTCAAAAACGAGGGAATCGCCGCGGGTCCCCGGGAGCTTCTCGACTCTGAGCGTTTCTCCGGGAGAAACTCTGTACTGCTTCCCGCCTGTCTCAACTATCGCGTACAACGTGGAAACCCCCTACTAACCATAGCTCCAAAGATACCGTTACAGTCTAGCACGCTGCCCAAAAACGTGTCAAGAAACGGCCGGCCGCGCCTTCGCGAAGGTCCGGTGGCAAGCGGTGATCTGAACGACCATCTTCTGCCCCACTCGTCCTCCCGCCCCTTCGACGTTGATGACGTAGCCCTCACGCCTGGCTATCCCATCGGCGGGGTTCTTGTCATGGGGCTCCTCGATGGTAACCTCCAGGATATCGCCGACCTGCACGGGGATAGCCTTCTCGGCTATTTCCTCCTTGGTGCCGATGGCCTTCACGTTCATCTCCTCAAGGTGCAGTCCGTCGGCGCCCCTCACGAAAATGCTCCTGCCCGTCTCTTTCTCAAGGTCCCGTAGATTTTGCCCGCTTGGGCCTATGATGTAGGAGGCGACACTGGGGTTCACCTCGACAAGTATGGCCTCGCACTGTGAGTTCCGGAGGACTCGCCTGATCTCCCTGCGCACCCTCGCGGCCAC
>CAZYFG010000128.1:0-933 GCA_964646835.1 uncultured Eubacteriales bacterium
TGGCCGATGGGTCTTCTTGAGCTCATGGAGAGAGGTGTGGTTGTTTCTGACGGGGCGATGGGGACTCTTCTTCAGTCTCTAGGACTGCCTCCGGGTAGGTGCCCCGAACTCTGGTGCTTGGACAATCCTGAGGCGGTATTCGAGGCACACAGGAGATATGTGGTCGCAGGCGCCTCCGTAGTTGAGACAAACACCTTTGGCGCCACTCCGATCCGGCTATCCCACTTCGGGCTTTCGGACAGAGTGGAGGACATAAACCGGGCCGCGGTTTCAATCGCCAAACGCGCCGCAGGTGACAAGGCTTTGGTGGCTGCGTCCATAGGGCCTCTGTGAGTCCTTGTGGAGCCCTTGGGTTCATTCACTTTCGATGAGGCCTATGAGCAGTTCGCGGCGCAGGTCAAGGGGCTCAAATCCGCCGGGCCCGACGCCTTCATCATTGAGACCATAGCAGATCTGAACGAGATGCGCGCCGCAATATTGGCCTGCAAAGACCTGGCGCCTGAAATCCCCTTGATCGCGCAGATGACCATCGATCCTAGAGGCCGCTCATACACCGGGACGCCGCCTGAGAGTGCCGCTATTGTCATGCAGTCTATGGGCGCCGACGTGATCGGCCTCGGCGCCATCGGCCATACGGGAGATGGCTCGAGTGGCCAGGGTGCCCGTTTCGGTGCAACCCAATGCGGGGCTTCCCCGGCTGGTCGAGGGCAAGACCGTGTTCCCCATGGGGCCTCAGGAGTTCGCTTCCTATGGACCAACATTGGTAGAAGCCGGGGCGTCCATTGTAGGCGGATGCTGCGGCACAACGCCTGATCACATCCGGCTCTTGAGGGAAGCGGTGGCCGGTCTCCGGCCTGTTGCCCGCCCGGGTGGTACGGCCACGCTGGGACTTACATCACGTACTCAACCGCTCGTGTTCGCCGAGAAAAGCCC
>CAZYFG010000128.1:943-6479 GCA_964646835.1 uncultured Eubacteriales bacterium
TCGGCGAGCGTATCAACCCGACCGGGCGAAAGGCGTTGTCAACGGACATAAGGGACGGCGTCTTCGGGCTCGTCCGCAAGGAGGCCAAGCGTCAAGCTGAGGCCGGGGCCCACATCCTGGATGTGAACGTAGGCGTTCCCCTCGTTGATGAAAGGGCTGCCATGAAGCGCGCGGTTCTGGTGGTTCAGGAGGTTACCCGGGTGCCCGTCTCTATCGACTCCGTGTCGCCGGAAGCCATCGAAGCTGGTCTCCGGGCGTTCGTCGGCCGGGCGCTCATCAACTCGGTGACTGCCGAGGAGAAGAAGGCGGTTCCTATCCTCAAGTTGGCCAGGCGGTACGGCGCCGCCGTCATCGGTCTCACCATGGACGAAAAGGGACTGCCCTCTTCGGCTGAGGAAAGGGTCAGGATAGCGCGGAGGATCATTGAAATGGCCGCTGCGTACGGCATCCCCCCTTGTGATATCCTCATCGACCCCCTGACGCTGACGGCAGGAGCCCAGCAGGACCAGGCGAAGGAGACCCTCCGGGCAATCCCTCTCATAAAAGAACTCGGGTGCTTGACCTCACTCGGTGTTTCCAATGTGTCCTATGGGCTTCCCAACAGGGCTCTTCTCAACTCCGTCTTCCTCAATATGGCGCTGACTCAGGGCCTTGACGTCGCCATTGTCGATCCAACCGACGAGCGGATCTCGGATACCGTGAGGGCGGCAAGGGTGTTCCTGAACCGTGATGCCGGCTCCAAGGAGTATCTGGCAGCCTGGGGCGTGAAAACGAGCGCGACGCAAGCGGTGAACCCTGCGGTGGAGAGGACTCACGCCACCCAGGCAGGGGAGCCGCCGGAGGCTACAGAGGTGCGGGCTCGGGCGTTGGGTGCACCGGCATTTGGGGCTTCCGCGAAGGGAGCGAGTGTGTCCGGCCAAACGGACGCACCGGCTCTGGACCCGGAACGCGACCGCCAGGACCGCCTCGGACGTCTCCTGTTCGATGCCGTGCTCGATGGCGACAGGGACGGCATCAATCGTCTCCTAGATAAGGCCTTAACCGCAGGAATGGATCCCATGAATGTGTTGAACGATTGGCTCATCCCGGCCATCACTGAGACGGGACGGCTTTTCGCCGACGGCACCTACTTCCTCCCGCAGCTCATGCTCTCCGCAGAGACCATGAAGGCTGCGTTTGAGACCCTGAAGCCCCAGCTGGCCAAGAGGTCCCAAGGGCTGACGGAGAGGGGCGCCGTGGTGCTGGCCACCGTTGAGGGCGACGTCCACGACATCGGAAAGAACATAGTATCCATTCTCCTCGAAAACCACGGGTTCAGGGTCCATGACTTGGGCAGGGACGTGCCTGCGTCCAAGATCCTGACCGAGGCAAGGAAGGTCAGGGCGGACGCCGTGTGCTTGAGCGCCCTAATGACCACGACGATGCCGCGCATGAAGGAAGTGATCGACCTGTTCGCCCGTGAGGGCTTCCAGTGTCCGATCTTGGTCGGCGGGGCCGCGACTGGCCTTTGCGCGTGAGATTGGGGCGAGCGGGTACGGGCGCGACGCTCAAGAGGCAGTCACGGAAGTGCTGAGGGTCATATCGGCCCGTGGTGGACGATGAGCCTCGTCCGAGTGACCTTCCCAGGGGGTTCAGTCTTGGTCAAGCGAGGGACCACCTTGTCCCGGGCGCTGAACCTGGACGGCTTGAGGCTGGAGACTCCCTGCGGTGGCAAGGGGCGGTGCAGGAAATGCATTGTCCAGGTGGTGGCGGGCGATGCGCCCCCAACCGAGCGAGATAGGGAGCTCTTGTGGCCCGAGGAGATCGCCATGGGGTACCGCCTGGCCTGCGGGTTGCCCGTCGAGGGTGACATAACCGTGTCTTTCACGCCGAGGGTCGAACAGCCGCTGGAGCACCGGGGCAGAGCTTCGGGCCCAGGCGAGACGCCGGGAGGCCGAGAGAAGAGCTCCCTGTTGCATGCCGATTACGGAGTAGCCATCGATCTCGGGACTACTACGATCACGGCAACCCTGCTCAAGCTTTCAGGCGGCCGGGAGGTAGCGGCTGGTTCGGTCCCAAACCCACAAGCGGCTTTCGGAGCCGACGTCATGACAAGGCTGGAGCTGGCCGTGAGAGACCCTGTGGAGCGCGACCGGCTTCAGACCGTCGTCCTCGAGAGCATCTCATCGCTCATGCTTTCGATGACGAGAGCGGCCGGGATATGTCTGGACCGGGTAACCGACGGCATCCTTGTCGGGAACAGCGTGATGCATCATCTGGCGCTGGGATTCGACGTGTCCGGACTGGCCAGGGCGCCGTACACGCCTTCCGTCACCGCGCGTGCAACCATCGAGTTTCCGGGACTTCCGCCCTTGTACGCCCCTCCGCCCGTAGGCGGGTTCGTGGGATCCGATGCCGTGGCGGCCATCCTGGCGGAGGGGCTTCATTCCGGCGACGAGACGAAGCTTCTGGTGGACCTGGGCACCAACAGTGAAGTGGCGTTGGTCCACAAAGGAGAGATCTTCGTCACTTCGGCACCCGCGGGTCCTGCCTTCGAGGGTGCTGAGATCAGCCAGGGGATGAGGGCTTCCGTTGGCGCGATCGATTCGGTCGATGTCGAGCACGGGCTCTTCCGCGTCGGGGTCATCGGCGACGGAGAGCCTCTGGGCTTCTGTGGTTCGGGACTCATGGACGCCGTAAGCGCCCTCCTCGCGGTGGGTCGTTTGGACGCCACCGGACGCTTGAGGTCCGAGGTGCCCTCTCCCGGACCGGCGGTCAGCATCGCGCCGGGCGTATCGATCACCCAAAAGGACATCCGTGCCGTTCAACTGGCGAAAGGCGCTGTTAGAGCCGCCATCGACGTGCTCATGCGCGCGGCAGGGTGCGGCCCGGATGATATCGACAAAGTCCTCCTGGCGGGCGCTTTCGGCAGTTACGTGCGGCCCGAAACTGCGATCTCCTTGGGGCTTATCCCTCCGGTGCCGGTTTCCCGGATTATGGCGGTGGGCAACTCCGCGCTCCGCGGCGCCAAGATGATGTTGGGATCAAAGCCCCTTCGAGAGGAAGCAGTGAGGGTTGCCCAGGCAGCCCGGCACATTTCCCTCTATGAGTTCCCAGGTTTTGAGGAGATCTTCATGGGATCCCTCAACTTCCCCCCAAAGAAAGCGAGTGAGGCCGTTGTTTAGGAGCTTCGAAGAGATCAACGAAAAGATACGCCAGCGCAAGGCCGTGGTCGTAACGGCTGAGGAGATCAAGCAGATAGTCGAAGATGAGGGACCGAAACAAGCTCTTAAGAAGGTGGACGTGGTCACAACCGCCACGTTTGGGCCCATGTGCTCAAGCGGAGCCTTCCTGAACTTCGGTCATTCCGATCCTCCCATCCGCATGACCAAGGTGTGGCTGAACGATGTGCCGGCGTACGCGGGCATCGCGGCCGTCGACGCATACATCGGCGCCACAGAACTCTCTGAGACAAAGGGCTTGACCTACGGGGGAGCCCACGTCATCCAGGACTTAATCGCCGGAAGAGAGGTTACCCTTCGCGCCACCTCCTACGGGACCGACTGCTACCCTTTGAAGGAGCTCAAATCGGTCATCACCAAGGACACCATCAACCAGGCCACCATGTTCAACCCTCGCAACTGCTACCAGAACTACGGGGCCGCTTCCAATACCTCAAGCAAACCTATCTACACTTATATGGGTAAGCTACTGCCTAACTTGGGGAATGTGAGCTACGCTACCGCGGGCGAACTGAGCCCGCTCCTAAACGACCCACTATACAGGACGATAGGGCCCGGTACGCGCATTTTCTTTGGCGGAGCTGAAGGATATGTCGCATGGGAAGGCACCCAGCACAACCCCTGTCAGGCGAGGGGAGAGAATGACGTACCCATAGGCGGAGCCGGCACGCTCGCGCTGATCGGCGACCTCAAAGCCATGAACCACCGATACTTTAGGGCGGTCGTCTTCGAGAGATACGGCGTCAGCATGATCATGGGAGTGGGAGTACCCATTCCGCTGCTTGACGAGGAGATGGTGCGGTACGTGTCAGTCCGGAACCGGGACATCTACACGAATATCTTTGACTACAGTGTCCCCTCAAGGTCCAGACCTGTCCTGGCGAGGGTCTCTTACGAAGAACTCCGGAGCGGCCGGGTTACGGTGAGAGGCAAGTCTGTGCGCACGTCTCCGTTGTCCGGGCTGGGTATGGCGAGAGAGATAGCGGCCATTCTCAAGGAGCGGATCGCATCGGGCACGTTCCTCCTGCAGGAGCCATTTCGGCCGCTTCCACTCTCAGGCAAGGTGAACGTTCTGAATGCCGGGGGATCCGACGCGCAGCACTCACCGCGCAATCGGGTCCCAGCCGGTACTGGTGGTTCAAGAGATGCTTCGAGAGATGCTTCGAGAGATGCTTCCAGAGCTGTACCTAGGAGAGCTTCGGGCGCTCAAGGCTCCGATGTACATCCGAAAGTAAGTAATTGGTCCTCGGACAAGGCAGCGGCTTTGTACAGGGGAGGGACAGGGGAGTAGGCATGTTCCAGCCGAGACGCTACCGCGACTCCTTTGCGGGGGACAACCTTGTCTACTTTGACTGTGTGGTGAAGGAAACCGATCTCAGGATCGGTGCCACAAAGGTGCTGCGTGAGGAAACGCTGCGAGCGGTCGAAAAGGTCAGGGCAGAGTTGGAGGAGTACATCCGGTCAGACCCCCGCTTTGTGGGTAGCCTTGTCCCCCTGGACCCGAAGCCGCACGCGCCCGCCCTGGTTAAGTGGATGTGCGTGGCGGCCCGCTCGGCGGGGGTTGGGCCTATGGCCGCTGTTGCCGGCGCTATCGCTGAGGTCGTGGGGTGGGAATTGCTCAAGTACTCACCTGAAGTGATCGTTGAGAACGGCGGGGACATCTTCATCAAGACCCGGTCGGTCCGCAAGATCGGCGTCTACGCCGGCCCATCGGCTCTCAGCGACAAAGTGGCCATCGAGGTGTGGCCTGAAGACACGCCGCTTGGTATCTGCACTTCCTCCGGTACATTTGGACACTCGCTCAGCTTGGGAAGGTGCGATGCGGCGGTGATCCTTGCCTCTCGCGCGGCGTTGTCGGATGCGGTAGCTACGGCTACCGCTAACCGGGTCCAGTCGGAGGAGGATGTCCAGGCAGCAGTTGAGTTTGCATCGGCGATCCCCGGCGTTTCCGGAGTCCTGGTTATCAAGGGGGAGACGCTTGGCGCCTGGGGGCAGGTCCGGCTGGCGCGGATGTGAGGCTGGCGGCGGATGTGAGGCTGGCGCGGATGTGAGGCTGGCGGCGGATGTGAGGCTGGCGGCTGATGTGAAGGCTGGCGGCGGATGTGAAGGCTGGCGGCTGATGCCCCGAAGGATCCCCAGTGGGTTGTGTCTGGGTCTCGTGGGGGTGTTGTGGGTCCGAAATCCGACAGAGTCCCTGCGTGGCCTGGCAAAGCGGCGGGGAATATCCCCACGGGTGCGGAGATCAGCGAAGGACCTCCCCGCCGGTGCATACATCCTGAGAAGTTGTCCCCGCCGGTGCATACATCCTGAGAAGT
>CAZYFG010000129.1:0-994 GCA_964646835.1 uncultured Eubacteriales bacterium
CCCGCCTCCCCTCCGTAGACCACGGGGATCTCCACTTCGCGGCCTGTGCCGGCGGTCTCGGGACTCATTGGGACATCACTCATGCAGGGGTCGGGGGCGGAACTTCCCTGCCGGCCGGCTGCTTTCGCGGGACCCAGGACGATGCTTTCAGCGTAAGCGGCCAGCCAAGCCGCGCTAACCTTTCCCGGGTCAAAGTGGATACAGAACGAAGAATAGGCAGGCTGGGCTTCCTCGACTCCCGGGATCCGCGCCGCTTCCAGCAAGTCGCAGGCCTTGAGGACGATTCTGTTCGTGAGCTCCGAGATTTCGTCCGAGAACGTGACCAACAACGCCCTGTCGCCGAGGGGGCTTATCTCCAAACCATCCACCGCCTATCACCCCAGTCCGTCCGCTACAGTGAGTCCACTACCGCGAACCCGTCCCTGCGAGTCCAGTGAGTCCCTTGCGGACCGGTCCGATACGGTCAATCCACTCCGACGACTCTTCTTATCCCCACGATCTCAACTCCCGCTTCCTTAAGGGCCCGGTTGACCGCCATGGCTATATCCTGCGCGCCGGGCGTGTCGCTGTGGATGCAGATCGTATCCACACGAACCTGCACCCTGGTCCCGTCCAGAGCGGTAACGCTCCCCAAGGTGACCATCTCCACGGCGCGTTTCGCTACTTCCGCGAGGTCCGTTACCAGGGCTCCCGGTGTCCCACGTCTCGCAAGGTTCCCGTCGGCAGTGTAGCCCCGGTCGCAGAACCCTTCCGAAGCGGCAGGTATTCCTATCTTCCTGGCGGCCTCTATCATGGGTGAGTTGCCCAGTCCGACCAGGACCAGGTTTTCCCCCGGTCGCGTAGACCTAGCAACGCCTCTCGCCACTGCGCCCGCGATGGCCTCGTCCACGGACGCCATGTTGTAGAGCGATCCGTGGGGCTTCACGTGCGTCAGGGCTTGACCGTGACTTTCGGCGAAGACGCGGAGGGCGCCTATCTGGTACATCATGAAGGC
>CAZYFG010000129.1:1004-1966 GCA_964646835.1 uncultured Eubacteriales bacterium
GCCTCAAGCTCGTACGGGGACATTCGCATCTCCCTGCGTCCGAACCCTTGAAGGTCTGGAAAGCCGGGATGGGCGCCAATGCCCACCCGGTGCCAGCCGCATGCCTCCACCATCCTATCCATGACCAGCGGGTCTCCGGCGTGAGCGCCGCAAGCGATGTTCGCCGACGATACATAGGGCAAGAGGGATTCGTCATCCCCTATCTTCCATCTGCCGAAGGACTCTCCCGTGTCTGTGTTCACGTCCACACGCACCACTTCGGATACCTCCTCGTACCTCCTAGTACTACTCCGCGATCATCAGAAATCCTCGGAAAGGAAAGAATAGGAGGGGGAGGGCGTGTCCACGCCGCCCCGAGTAGGCGGTGGTGATTGCTTGGGAAAGGCCAACACTCGCGATGACGGTCCCTTGCGCGTCCTTCTGGTTCTCATTGTGCTGTTGATAGGGGTCCAGGTTCTTCTCCGGTTTGAGGGGCCCCGGCGCTTTCTCAACATGTCCATAAGGCTTGAAGGCCAGGCGCTATCCGAGTCCGTTCCCGGGTTGGGGCAAGAGGCATATCCCTGGCTGGAGTGGCCGCCTCCCGACGCTTCCTCCGACGCCCGGTCATGGGCGACGCTCTATCTCCGATTCCTCGGCAAGCCTCCGAAGGAGGCCTGGGTGCTGGTCAACGGAAGGGTTGCCAAGCGGCTCGGTCCGGAAGGCGGCACCATCACGGTGCGGGACGGTGATTCCATAGAAGTCTACAGCCAGGACGCTGAGATAAGCGTGTTGGTATCGGCCGCCACTCAGAATCTCTTGGCGCCCCCTCCGGGCACATGGATCGTCGCTCAGGAGAAGGCGACCCTCGGGGAAGTCGCCCTCCGCGCATTCGACACGAGTCCTTGAAACGGGAAGGAGATCGGTCTTTCGTCAAAGAACCGACAATGCTATGCGAGAGACTAGATTGCGGGTTGCGATTGACG
>CAZYFG010000129.1:1976-5026 GCA_964646835.1 uncultured Eubacteriales bacterium
AGGACTGTCGCCAACAAGTTGGGATATACCTATCTTGACACCGGAGCCATGTACCGCGCCGTGGCTCTTGTTGCCATGGATAGAGGCGTTCCTCTAGACGATCCCTTGCTTCTGGGTGAGATGGCCCGGTCGCTCCAGATAACCGTCCGCGACGAGAAACGAGCGTTTCGCGTTTGGGTGGACGGCAAGGAGATGACCCACAGGCTGCGCGACCCGGGGACAGATAAGGCCGTCAAGCTTCTGGCCATGCACCGCCCCGTGCGCGAAGTCCTTGTGGAGATACAGCGTTCCTTGGCCCGTGAAGGGGGCATCGTCATGGAAGGGCGCGACATTACCAGCGTCGTGCTTCCCGATGCCGAAGTTAAGGTCTTCCTCACGGCGGACGTGAGGGAGAGGGCCCGAAGGAGATGGCAGGAGCTCCAGCTGAAGGGCGTGGAAATCGCATGGGACGAGGTCCTTGAGGAGCTCATCCAGAGAGACCGCAAGGACTTGGAGCGTGAGTGGGGCAAGCTGGTAAGGGTTCCGGACGCGGCCCTGGTGGACACCACGGGCAAGACACAAGAAGAGGCCGTTCTTGCGATCCTTAAGTTGTGCGAGGAGAAGAAAAATGCTTTACACATTCGCTAAGAGCATATTGGGAGCGGCCGCCAACTTCCTCTTCCGAGTGACGATAAGGGGAGCGTCAAACGTCCCGGCCGAAGGGCCGGTGATCGTTGCCGCAAATCATATAACGTGGTGGGACCCGGTCCTGGTAGCTTATGCCCTGAAGCGGCCGGTTCACTTCATGGCAAAGATGGAACTGTTCCGGTTTCCGGTGCTTGGCTACCTATTCCGCAAGATTCACGCTTTCCCGGTTAACAGGGGGAAGCCGGATTTGGGTGCCGTGAAAGCGGGACTAACGGTCCTGAGGGAAGGACACGTGTTGGGCATTTTTCCCGAGGGGAGCAGGCAGAAGGACCAGGAGCGTCTCGGCGAAATGCACGCCGGAGCGGCACTCTTTGCCCTGAAGAGCGGGGCACCCGTTGTTCCGGCGGCCATCCGGGGTACATTTAGGATAGGCAAGCCGGTGGTCTTGGTTTTCGGAGAGAGTCTTACTTTGGAACCCGGCACCGGCCGGATGTCTGCCGATATGGGAGAAGGGGCCCGGGTTATCGAGGGCGCCATCTCGCGGCTCTGGGAAAGCATCAGGGAGGAGAGCCGCGCGACGGCTCGTAAGGCGGAGTCATGTTGAAGATCAAGGTAATGAACGGAGCCGGCTATTGCCTGGGAGTCCAAAGGGCAATGGACCTGGTTGAGAGGGCCGCTGTCGAAGGGCCTCATCCGGTGTGGACTCTGGGTTCCGTAGTGCACAACCCCACCGTCGAGGCAGACCTCGCCGCAAAGGGAGTCAGAAACGTGGACTCCCCGGAGGGTGCGATAGGCGGAACACTGGTTCTGCGAAGTCACGGCACTTCCCTTGAGGAGCTGGCACGAGTTCCGGATGGTACCCGGACGGTCGATACCACCTGTCCCTTCGTGAAGAGGAGCCAGAGACTCGCCGAAGAGTACGCGGAGAAAGGCTTCACGGTCTTGCTTGTTGGGGATCCCGATCATCCGGAGATGAAGTCGGTGATCTCTCACGCAGGCAAGAAGGGGATCTGTGTCCGCGACCCTTCGGAAGTCGCGGCGCTCCTTCCTACGCTTAGGGGACTTCCGGTGGCCGTCCTGGCCCAGACCACCGCGAGGGAGTCTGCCGTCGAAAAAGTCCTTGACATGCTGAAAGAAGCAGGTATTTCGGTCCAATCAGAGAATACTATCTGCACCGTAACCCACGAAAGGCAAGAAGCCATCGCTGAACTGGCCAAGGAGTGCGAAGTCGTCCTCGTGGTCGGAGGAAGGACAAGCGCCAACACGGGACAGCTCCTCAAGATCGCCGGTGAATGCGGGGCTCAGGCTTACCTCGTGGAGTCTTCGAAAGACGTTTCCCCGGAGTGGTTCTCGGGGAAGCGGACGGTCGGGATAGCCGCCGGCGCTTCGACTCCCGATCGGGTGATAAAGGAGGTTGTAGGCAAGGTGGAGGAAATTGATAAGTCCATCCTGGAGAAGGAGCACGAAGACCGCAAAGACGAGGCTCAGAAGGCTGAGGAAGTTCTGAAGCCCGCGGGCGAGGCGAACCCGGAGGCCACTCCGACTTCCGGTGACGCCCCGAAGCCCGTGGCTGAGGAAACTCAGGAACCGGACTCCGCCCCGAAAGAAGGCCCGAAAGAAGGTCCGGAAGTTCCGGCTACTCAAGCGCGGAAGGAAGACGGCGAGGACGGAAAAGAGCAGGACGCTGATACGAAGACCGCTCAGGAAATGTACGATGAGTCATTCCGTTCTCTTGAGGCCGGCCAGATCATCAAGGGGCGTGTCGTCTCCATTGACGACAAGGGGGCCCTGGTCGATGTCGGGGCCAAATCTGAGGGCCTCATTCCCGCGTCTGAGCTTCACAGAAAGAGCGCGTTCGGCAGCGAGCCGCTCTCGCCGGGCGACGAAGTCATGGTCTACGTTGTCAGCTCCGACTCTGCCGAAGGCGGCCTGCGACTCTCCAAGAGGAAAGCCGATGAGGACATCAACTGGCAAAGGCTCGAAGAGGCCTTCCAGCAAGGTACCGTGATTGAGGCTCCCGTATCCCAGGAAGTCAAGGGCGGTCTAGTCGTAGACGTGGGACTCAGGGGGTTTGTCCCGGCTTCTCAGGTCGAGAGAGGCTATGTCAATGATTTGGCCAAGTACGTAGGCAAGACCCTCAGGCTGAGAGTGCTGGAACTTGACCGTGGCAAGAACCGCGTGGTGTTGTCCCAGCGAGTGGTCTTGGAGGAAGAGCACGAGCGACTCTGCAAGGAGACGTGGGAGACCATCGCCGAAGGCCAGATTAGGCGCGGAGTCGTGAAGGGACTTACAGACTTCGGAGTGTTCGTGGACTTGGGAGGCGTTGACGGGCTCCTTCACATATCTGAACTGGCTTGGGGACGGGTTAAGCACCCCTCCGAAGTTGTCCGCGAGGGCGAAGAGATCGAGGTCAAGGTCCTCAG
>CAZYFG010000129.1:5036-6311 GCA_964646835.1 uncultured Eubacteriales bacterium
CGACAAGGAGAAGGGCAAGATCTCCCTCGGACGCAAGCAGGTGCTCCCTGACCCCTGGCTGGACGTGGAGCGGAAGTATCCTGTCGGGGCAGTGGTCACGGGAGAAGTGACCAGGACCGCTCCCTTCGGAGCTTTCGTCCAGTTGGAGCCCGGAGTCGAGGGGCTTGTGCACATCTCGGAAGTTGCCTTCCATCATGTGGCTAAGCCTGACGACGCGGTCTCGTCAGGGGATGTTGTGAGGGTCAAGGTGCTTCGTGTGCGGCCCGACGAGCGCAGGATCAGCCTGTCAATCAAGCAGGCAGACCAGTTGGTCGTGGAAGACAACCCGAAACCCGTGACTCAGCCGGAGGTGACGCCCGAGGCGGGTGCAGCAACTCCGGTAGAGCCGGTACCTACCGAGGTTGAAGCGGAGACGCCGGTCGAGGTAGCGCCGGTCGAGGTAGCGTCGGCCGAGGTAGCGCCAGCCGAGGTAGCGCCAGCCGAGGCCGAGGCAGAAGCGCCGGTAGAGCCAGTGCCCGCCGAAGCCGAGACGGAGACTCAGGAGGCGCCTGTAGCGCCCGAGCCAAAGGTGGAAACGCCGGTTGAACCGGTGCCCACCGAGGCCGAGACGGAGACGTCCGAAACACCGGAAGCGGCCCCTGAGGCCGAGCCTCAGCCCCCTGTCGTCGACGATGAACAGAAGAAGGAACCCGAAATCGGGGCCGAGCAAGAAGCCGAAGCCGAGGATAAGGAGCCTCCGACAAACGAGTAGCACATGAGTTCAACGTTACCCGGAAGTAAGTGGGGACTTGCGGTAAGACGGCAAGTCCCCACTTTCTCATTGTCTGACTCGTCGCTTCAGCGCGCGGTACGCGTCTTACGTCCGGAGCGGAGGGATCCCCGGGCTGTGTCAGTCGATCTTACCGCGAATGAGGATGCTCACAGACGGAACGGAACCGTTCGATCCCGAGTCATAGACAAAACGGTACCATTCAACCTCAGCTCATGGACAAAAGGGAACCCTTCGACCTCGGCTCATGGACGAAAGGGGACTGTTCGACTCCGACTCATGGACAAAAGGTACCCGTTGGACCCCGATTCATAGACAAAAGGGAACCATCCCACCTCGGCTCATGGACGAAAGGGGACTGTTCGACTCCGACTCATGGACAAAAGGTACCTGTTCGACACCGGGTCATAGACAAAAAGGAACCATCCAACCTCGGCTCATGGACGAAAGGGAACCGTTCAGCCTTCCTCAACCTAGCCCACCACGGCCGCTAGAGTCCTCACACG
>CAZYFG010000130.1:0-323 GCA_964646835.1 uncultured Eubacteriales bacterium
CCGTGCAGACGGGCATGCTTGAGCGCAAAGGCAAGGGACGACAGCGTCTTACCGCCTCCGGTAGGAACCGTCAGCGTGAACAACCCTCTAGGGTGTTCGGCTGCTTGAAGGCAATCTCGCAAGACCTCGGCCCGCTTTTCGTTCACTCGAGTACGGGAAGCAGATGCGGTGACCCGATCGATATACTCCAGCAGTCTTTGCTCGAGTACCGCCAAAGGTCGGGATACACCGCGGAGCGCCGATACCTGCGGATCTCCGAAGGCGTCCGCATCCAGGGAATCCGCATCAACTAGACACGAGAACAGCATCCTTGTGAAGAAGGC
>CAZYFG010000130.1:333-1154 GCA_964646835.1 uncultured Eubacteriales bacterium
GACTCGTTGGACACTGCGGACGCAGTTCCGGCATCTTAGCCCTGTCTGGGAGCCTCAGTTCTGAGGAATAGGAAGAGAAATCAGCGACCTGCTTATACTTCACCCGATGGAATAGATCGGACTCAAGGGCACCCCCTCCATTGGGTAGACCGCTGTGATGCCCCGCAATTGCATATGCAATGAGTCTCCCGGCCGCGCCATACTTGTGAAAGGCAGTTGTAGCGCCCGCGGTTGAGTGGTCAACACGTACTCCTGGGTCCTCAAGTCTCCTTTGGAACTCCCGTGAGTACTTGCCCAGGTCGTGACACAATCCGGTTACCCAAGCGATTTCTTCTGCGCCAAACGGTTCTGCGAGCTTGCTGGCCTGACTGGCTACTGCTGCGAGGTGGTCTTTGAGGGGCTGCCATGTGTGCTTGTGATCAGAATCGCTGGGCCGAGCCCAGAACTCCAAACTATCTCCTCCCTGTTTCACTGCGAGCTGAGCAGGTCTTGATCCCAGCGATAGCTTAACGACTCCCCCCGACACAGAGTGTCGGAAACGTATGTTTGGATAGGAAATCTCGCCAAGGGGCGACACAACTATCCGGGTAGTACCATGTGAAGGAATTAGTCGGAATTGGGTGGGATTCCTTTCTCATCAGCTTTTGACAAGGATCTATCTACTGTCACCGGAATCGACAAGGTGAAGCATTCCGAACACCCTAATAGGTGCCCAGCAATCTGGTACAATGCTTGATAATGCCATATGTGGGGAGCTGGGACAGATGGAACCCCGGAACCTTGAGTTGGCCAGGTGTCTACGTCACCGTCTTCACGAGCAT
>CAZYFG010000130.1:1164-6196 GCA_964646835.1 uncultured Eubacteriales bacterium
CACCCTGGAGTCTCAAACCACGAAACCTGGACAAAGCAGCACTTGATGGAGTTCATAAAGACCCACACAAAACTCGAGATTGTGGACAAAGGGAAGTGGTTCTACGCAATCCATCGTTCAGGTGAAGGAAGAAGCGACGAAAACATAGCTTTCCGCGCCGACTTTGACGCCCTCCCGATGGACGAAGGTATAGCGCTTCCCTGGGGTTCCAAGATCCCATGCGCCGCTCACAAATGCGGGCACGACGGTCACTCGGCGGCCCTAGCCGGGTTCGCACTAGAAGTCGACCAGAAGGGTGCCGGGAAGGACATCTTCTTCTTGTTCCAGCACGCGGAAGAGACAGGCGATGGGGCTGCTCAGTGCGTCGAATTCATCCAGGAGAACGATATTGACGAGATCTTCGCTTTCCATAACGGAAGCGGCCTGCCCCGCGGATCGGTGGGCGTAATCGACGGCACCTGCAACTGCGCGTCCAAGGGAATGACCATCCACATGAAAGGCAGGCCGGCTCACGCGAGTCAGCCCGAGAAAGGCGCAAATCCTGCTTTCGCCATAGCGAAGATAGTGAGCGCCATTCCTGAGCTGACTTCCCCGGAGAAGAACAGAGGTATGGTCCTCTGCACAGTCATTCAAGTGGATGTCGGAGAGCGAGCCTTCGGGATGTCTGCCAGCAGGGGCGATCTGCTCCTCACCATCCGGGCCTACTACGAGGAGGAAATGGACCGGCTTCAGGCATCACTCGAGAGCCTGGCTCGAGCGGAAGCAGAAAGGGACGGTCTGAAGGTGAGTTTCGCCTACAACGACGTGTTCCCGGTCACCTCGAACCACAAAGAGAGTTCCGACAGGATTCGCAGAGTATGCCAAGAGAAAGGCCTCCGTCTGGCGGAGATGCGCGAGGCGCACCGCGGCTCGGAAGACTTCGGTCACTTCCTGAAGGCGGCCAAAGGAGCGCTCTGCTATATCGGTAACGGAGAGAATCACCCTCCCGTTCACACTTACGAGTACGATTTCCCTGACGAGATCATTGAGACGGCCGTTGAGCTGTTCAAAGGACTGGCCGGGGTGCGGCCGTAACCCTCAAGGTATGCTGCCGGCACGCCAACAGCGCTGTGCGGGGTCGCCGCTACACTAGAGAAGCCCGGTCACAGATTTTACCGAACCCGGACCCCGTCCCTTAGCAGATCTCGTATCTCGGTCAAAAGCTTCTCTTCTTTCGAGGGCTCCGGAGGAGGCGCGGGCGCCTGCGGTTTCTCTTCTTCCTTCTTTTGGAAGCGGAGCATGGCCTTCATGACAAAGAAGAGCGAAAGGGCAATCACCAGAAAGTCCACCGCCGTCTGCAGGAACTGCCCGTACATGATCGACAGCTCGGCGACATCCCCTACGGCCGGCCTTATGACCAGTTTGAGGGATGTCAGGTCTATCCGCCCTACCACGATCCCAAGGAGGGGCATGACAATGTCATTGACCAGCGAAGTCACGATCTTGCCAAAGGCTCCGCCGATAATGACACCAATGGCCAAGTCAACTATGTTGCCTCTCATGGCGAACTTCTTGAATTCCTGCACCATGTGAATTCTCCTCTCAGTCGGCTATCGGTCGGTCCGGTCTGTTCCTGAGTGCCGCGTCTGGTGTGTCTTCTGACTGACTCCGGCAGGACTCAACCCCTGCTTACCGCCCATCTCTTCCGTATATGTTCCTGATCCCCATCGCTATCACCTGCTTGCGCGCCGGCTCGGCACTGAGATTGGCGATGACCTTGTCGGCCGCTTCTTCCACCCCGATACCCTTCCGGAGGCAGTCCTGCGCTAGGTCAAGGAAAGCCTCAAGCCAGTCTCTCTGTTGGATTAAGATCTCTTTGCCTCCGATTGGACCGTGGCCGGGGATGACTACCTCGGGCCCCATGGCGTGCAGGCGTGTCAAGACTTCCAGCCACTTGGGGATATCCGCGTCGGCAATGTACGGCGTTCTACCGTTGAACACGTTGTCCCCAGTGAAGAGCACTCCGTGTTCGGGGATGAAAACCGACAGTTCGCCGGGACAGTGGCCGCCGTCTGAACGAAGCTCCAAGGTCATGTCCCCAAGGTAGAGGTACATCTCACCCGTGAACGTCTCCGTGGGAGGAGTCAGGACAAGTCCCTCGGGGAGTCGGTCTGCGGAAAGCGCCACTATGCTCTGTCTAGCGGCAGCCGTGGAGACTATGGGGCAGTCAAAGAACTGATTGCCTACAATATGGTCAAAGTGTTCATGGGTGAGGACCACCGCCAGGATGGGTCGCCCGCCCGAGACCCGAACTGCCATTTCCTTCAGGGCCTTCCCGTCCTCCAGCGTGACATGTGTATCAACCACAACCGCTCCGCGTTCTCCCACGATAGCAGCAGCGTTCACTCTTGATCCGCCGTCTCCGTATACCTTCAAGAAATCAGGCAACATCATGATTCAGGGCCTCCTCTCAAACGATGCATTCATTCAAGAGCTGTGACAATCCTCCAAACACCGTGCTACCAGTTTCACAAACCGCGTTCCGACAACCTGCCCGGGCAGGAACCTGACCATGCAGAAGTAGAAGTATAGCCAGGATCATGTGTTGCCTTGAGGAAGGTACTTGAGAGGAGGACTTCAGGTGGTCAACGCGTCCATCCAGGTCGCAAGACCTGCTAACGAGAAGGTCTTGATGTACGGTCCTGGAACCCCCGAGAGGGAAGCAGTCAAGTCGGCCATAAAGAGCATGACCGAGTCGACTATAGAGATACCGCTCATCATCGGCGGCAAGGAAGTCAGAACCGGCAGGACCGCCAAGTGCGTGATGCCCCACAAACACGGTCACGTGCTGGCGACTTACCACATGGCCGGCGAAGAAGAGGTACGCGCCGCCATTGAAGCCGCGCTGAAGGCGAAAGCAGAGTGGGAGAGCACTCCGTGGGAGCACCGGATGTTTGTGTTCAGGAAAGCCTCCGAGCTTCTGTCCGGACCGTGGCGGGCCACTCTCAACGCTGCCACAATGCTCGGTCAAAGCAAAACCGTGTACCAGGCGGAAATCGACTCGGCGTGTGAGCTTACGGACTTCTTCCGGTTCAACTGCTACTACGCGTCGGAAATCAGCCGGCCTCCACCCCCGACGCTTACAACCGCAACGACTACCGTCCGCTTGAGGGCTTTATCTTTGCGGTTACGCCGTTCAACTTCACTGCCATTGCGGGAAACCTGGCGTCGGCGCCTGCCCTCATGGGGAACACCGTCGTGTGGAAACCCGCGTCATCCGCCGTGTACTCTGCCTATTACCTGATGAAGCTGTACAAAGCAGCAGGGTTGCCTGACGGGGTCATCAACTTCGTGCCGGGGCCCGGCAAGGTCGTCGGCGACGTCGTCATGGCCAGCCCGGACATGGCCGGCGTGCATTTCACCGGTTCGACGGCAACGTTCCAGTCTCTCTGGTCGACCGCGGGCAACAACCTCAGGAACTACAAGAGCTACCCCCGGCTGGTCGGAGAGACGGGAGGCAAGGACTTTGTCTTCGCCCACGCTTCGGCGGATGTCCAGGCCTTGGCTGTGGCGCTGGTACGCGGGGCTTTCGAATACCAGGGTCAGAAGTGCTCGGCCGCGTCTCGGGCGTACATCCCCGCGAGCCTGTGGCCCAGGCTCAAGGATCTCATGTTGGAGATGATCCGTGAAATAAAGGTCGGAGACGTGAGGGATTTCACCAACTTCATGAGCGCCGTCATCGACAAGTCCTCCTTCAAGAACATCGAAGCGTACCTGAACTACGCCAAGACCGCTCCGGATGCCGAGATCATCTGCGGAGGCACGCTTGACGATTCTGAAGGATACTTCGTGCAACCGACGGTCATCCTGACCAAGAATCCGCGCTTCAAGACCATGGAGGAAGAGATCTTCGGGCCGGTTCTCACAGTCTATGTCTACGAAGACAAGGAACTGGACGAGACCCTGCACCTCTGCGACACTACCTCGCCGTACGGACTCACCGGGGCCATATTCGCCCAGGACCGCACCGCCATCGTGAAGATGGAGCGCGCCCTCAGGCACGCGGCGGGCAACTTCTACATCAACGACAAGCCCACGGGCGCGGTCGTGGGACAGCAGCCGTTCGGCGGCGCCAGAGCCTCCGGCACCAATGACAAGGCGGGGAGCAAACTCAATCTCCTTCGTTGGGTCAGCCCGCGGACTATAAAGGAAACGTTCAATCCGTCGGTGGACTACCGCTACCCTCATATGCTTGAGGCTTAGGTCCAGTTCAGGAGTTAAGGGACAAGACAGCCGGGCACCCGGGTACGGCAGGGTGCCCGGCCTATCTGTCGTTCGAGCGTCCTTAGCAGCAAGTGAAACACATGAAACCCAGGTCGTGGCCAAGAACAAAGCACTACGGGGCTACCCCAGAGCAGGTGGCGTCCACGCTCACGTCTCGCCGTCGGAGCGCTCCCCCGTCTTGGTGCGGGTCGCCAGTCCGGACCCATGCCGGGTCTTTACGCTGGTGGACCGTCCATCATATCCCAGTGGAGCATTCAGCGGAATGTGCTTGAACTCGGCTACGAGCTGTGATGACCGGACCGCCAGCGGCTCCCTCAGCCGGCGCCAGGAATACTGGACGTATCGCTCGACCACGTCGTAGCCGATGACGTTTCTTCCCAGCGCAAAGGCCACTTTCGTGGTCTGGCCCGATCCTAGGAAGGGATCCAGCACAGTGTCGCCGGGATATGTGTAGAGCTGCACGAGGCGGTAGGGGATCTCCTCCGGAAACGGACACGGGTGTTCGATGACCCTGGGCGGAACGGGGGCTATGTGCCATACGTTGTTGGCGATCTCCTTGGTGAACAAGGCCCCCACGTTGTACCTGGCATTGTCCTTGCGCTCGCTTCCTGCGTCGCGGAAGATGGGGTCTCCGGGCTTTTTGAAGATGAGGACATACTCCGTCATGATGTTGGGGTGATAGTACCCTGGATACGGATGTTGTATGAACACCCCGGCGCGCTTCACTCCCGCGGTGGATTTGTGCCAGGCCATGTCCTGGTGGAAAGAC
>CAZYFG010000131.1:0-5939 GCA_964646835.1 uncultured Eubacteriales bacterium
TCTGGCGGGAGTCCGGGCGCTCCTGGCCGTTAGAGATGTCCTCGTCGAGAATCCTTACGGGCACTCCAGGTACTATCAGGAACAGAAAGTCTTGTATGTGGTAGGACGTGTTGCCCTGCTTTCCTTGGCGGCTGGAATCGTCCTCATGGCTTACGGGATAGCCAAACGCAAGGAGAGACACATCTTCGAATCCAAGATGGCTTCGTGGTCGGGCAGGCTCTGGTTAGAAGTCAAGATTGTGTTCTCAGCGGTCGCCCTGTCCATGTTTTTCGGACCGGTCATCCTTGGGTTTGATGGCTCAGGCGGCTCGGTAGCATATATCCTGGTCGCCGCCGCACTCGCGACCGCCGTTTTCGGCTGGTTCTATGTCATGCTCGTCGATCTCAGATACAACGGGACACGATTCCTCACCCATAACTCCGTGAGCTCCCTGTTGGCATGGTACCGACGGTACGAGTCACGATACCCCTGGCAAAAGAGGATGTTGAAGAGGTTCTACGCGCTCTTGGGGGTTGAAGCGCTTCTGGCATTCATGGCGATTTGCTTGGCGGTCTCCTCACGGAGTGGTCTGGGAGTTCTCTTCGCGGTCCTACTGGCTGGCGTCGGGGTCTATCTCCTCCTGCGGTATCAGCGCGACTACGAGCGGACCATCGGCGAATGGGGCCGCCTCATGGACCACATCCGCAAGATCAGGAACGGAGATATGGAAACAAGATTCGATATCGCGCCGGACTCTGACATCGCCCCTGCCGCGCAGGATCTCAACGGCATCCAGGAGGGTATGAGCCTCGCCGTCAGCGAGAAGGTCAAGTCTGAGCGGATGAAGGTGGAGCTCATAACGAACGTGTCCCACGACCTGAAGACCCCGCTGACTTCGATTATCAGCTACCTCGACCTGCTATCCAAGGAGGACGGTTTGCCCGAGCGAGCCAATGAGTATGTAGGGATTCTGACTCAGAAAGCCGAGCGCCTCAACAACCTGATTCAGGACCTTTTCGAACTATCGAGGGCCGCCAGCAACGACATGGTCCTGGAGATGGAGAGGCTAGACTTGGTGCGTCTCACGCGACAGGTCTTGGCCGACATGGAGGAACCCATCGACGACTCCGGCCTTGTCTTCCGCGTCAACCTGCCTGACGAACCGGTGTACACCGTTAGCGACGGCAGCAAACTCTATAGAGTCCTTCAGAACCTCATCTCCAACGCGCTGAAGTACTCGCTTCATGGGTCGCGGGTGTTCGTCGAACTGCTGAGGGGTAAGAACGAATCCTCGATAGTCATCAAGAACACGGCGAACTACGAGATGGACTTCACCGCCGATGAGATTATGCAGCGCTTTACCCGAGGCGACCGCTCCAGAAGCACTGAGGGGTCGGGCCTGGGGCTTTCCATAGCCAAGAGTTTCACCGAAGCCTGCGGCGGACACTTCGCAGTCACTATCGACGGAGACCAGTTCAAAGCACAGGTGACACTTAAGACAGAGGTGTGAATCGAGGCATATGTCACTCAACGCATGGGTGCAACTCGGGGCAGAGGGTGACTTGAAGCAGAGGGTGACGCGACGCAGAGGGTGACGCGACGCAGAGGGTGACTTGAAGCAGAGGTGTGGATCAACCAAGGTTGTGACTCGCAGGCATTTCTTCGTAGTTGGTGGCAGAAGAAGCCTCCCCGCGTGTGCTCGGGGAGGCTTGTCTTGACTCGAGATGTGCGCTGTGGTACTCACTAAATCCCAAGACCTGGGCTTGTGCAACCCATCAAATCGTCCAATGTGTGCCCTGGAGACCCACCAAGTGCCAAGACCTGGGCTCATGGAACCCATCAAATCCTGCCTGCCCTCCTTCGGGCTTCATCCTTGGCCCTCTTTTGGGCTTCCTCCTTAGCACTCTCTCTGGCTGCCTTCGCAGCGTAGTTCGAACATAGCCGTATTAGCGTCTTGTAGTAGGGACCTTCTGTGTCAATATACCCCCGCATGAGGTGAGGGACGAATTCGCGAAGCTTGGCTTCCAACACGCCCGGCCGGAGATCCTCAGAAGCGAGCTGCAGGAGAGTGACGCCGTGCTCCAGACAAAGACTTCTCTTGATGTGATCACGAGTCTGCTGCAGCCTCAGCTCCTCTTCGCTGGAGATCTTGGTTGCTCTAAAGTGCTGGGCGCCTTGGTACTCGGAAGCAAATCCTTCCTTAAAGTGGTACCGGTCAAGTTCCAGTCTCTCGTTGTTGAGCGTGTTGACCAAGAAGGAAGGCCTGGCGTTCACTACATACTCATCGTCCTTGAGCACCCAGTCCATGCGCTTATTCGCCAGGAACTCCCCCTTGTTTATCACCATGTCGTACTCCTCTTCCAGGTCCTTGGCCATTTCGAGTTGTGCGGCGTGCGGAATGAGCGCGGCAGGCCGGCATCCTCTTTTGCCGGGAATCCTAACCATCTTCATCCAATCATGCCTCGACAGGTTTCTGCATGCCTTTGCAATCATCTTCCGACCGAGCTTGGTGATTGTCGCTAGTTTGGAAATGCTGTCAGGATCGTATTTCCAGGCCATGATGTAAACGTATTTTTCTATGGCTCCAAGCTCTTCGGTCCTCGCGATTTCCGTGAAGAAAACCCTAGAGAGTTTCATGCGCGGTTGGCCCCCAATCCCACTGGCAAAGGCTAGCAAATTCTAGCAAATCATATCACATTATGGGACTTGCTGGAAGAAGAGTATCAGGAATTGAAGGGGACTCGTTGAGATGAAGTGCCCACGGAAGACTCGCTACACCACTAGTGAGCAATGCTATGCGTTCTAGGGAGCTCAAATGTTAGCTGCGACACCTTATTGACACTAAACCTAAGCGGAACGGCGACATCAAACAGTATTGCGCAGGACTAGGAGGACCGTCCACTGGCCCGCCACGAATCCTCTAGCCCGCCACAAATCCTCTTCTCCTGGCTCCTGCAAGCAAGAGACCCAGCGACTTATCCAGAGAGCTTCTCGTGGTGGCAAAGCTCATCCTGGTAAAGCCAGCCCCTCCACTTCCGTAGTGGCTTCCAGGCTCCAAGTCCAGGTAACACTCGTTGACCAGGAATTCCTGAAGCTCTTCATCAGGAAGCCCCAGTCCGCGCCAGTCTATCCAGAGTACATAGGCCCCCTGGACTTCGTACAACCTCACCTGGGGTAGGTGCCTTGCGAAAAAGTTGCGGATAATCTCCAAGTTGCCCTCAAGATGCTTTAGCAGTTCACGGACCCAGTCGGAGCCTTCCGGGGTGTAGGCGGCAATTAACGCGGCGTGGGCCATTGGATCTATGCTGCCGTAGTGATCTGAGTCGCGCTGAACTTTGAAACGTTCACGAATGCTCGTGTCAGGGATTATCATGTTGGCGTGGTTCACGCCCGTGAAATTGAACGTCTTACCCAGCGATGTAGACACAATGCAGTTGTAAGCGGCTCCGTCTACCTCGCTATATGGGAGGGTGACATGCCCGTCGAACACTATCTCCGCGAATATCTCGTCGCTGAATACGATGACATTGTGCTTCCGGGCCAGTTCGGCTACTCTGAGCAGGTCCTCCCGAGCCCAGACCCTCCCCAACGGGTTGTGGGGATTGCAGAGTACCATGAGCTTCGCCTTGTGCTTGGGATCGGACATAAGGCGGTCCAAGTCTTCGAAGTCCATCTCGTACCGGCCTTTCCGGCAAACCAAGGCGTTCATCAGGGTGACTCTTCCCGTTCGCCTCATGGCCTGTTCGTAACGGAAATAGACCGGGGGCTGGACAATCACTCCGTCCCCCGGCTCCGTGAAGGCCCTGATGGCGGTCGCGACGGAGTGGATGGTGCCATAGGTAGGCACTATCCAGTCATCCTTCACGTCCCAGTCTCGCTGAGTCTTCATCCACCACTTGATGGCATTCTTATATCGCTCGTCGCATAGCGTGAAACCCATGAGCCCGTTCCTGGCCCGCTCCACCATTGCTTCTATGATGACGGGTGCCGTCTTGAAGTCCATCTCGGCCGCGAAGTAACTGACCGCTCCTGCGTCCCGCACTACCTTGGGAGTACAGTAGAGCTTCATGCTGCCTATGCCTTCGCGGCTTACCATGGTCTCGAAGTCATACTTGGGCGGTAAAGGTGGCTCCGGCGTACGTTCACTACTCCGTGTCTCAGTCATTCGGCAATCCCTCGTTTGCTTTGGATATTGTCTTTGTCTCGTTCAGGTACTGGTAGATGGTGTTCCTGGATACGTTCAGCCTGCTTGCCATGAACGGGACCGATTTTTGGATCTCAAAAGCTCCACTATTCTTCATAAGGCCGACAAGCCTTACCCTGTCATCCCTTTTCATCTCGGACACAGGCTTGCCTATGGCTGCCACGCAAGCGTTGAAGATCTGGCCCAGCTGCCCCGCTTGCGCGATAGCGCTTTGCAGGTCTTCGGCAACGGTCACCAGGTCTCCGATCACATGCCTTGCCATGTTGAAGGCGCTGAAATCAAAGTTGATCCCAAGGGCGTAGTGATAGTCCTTTCCCTGAAGATGAACGGACGTGGACTTTATATGCTGTCCTAGAGGAGTCACCACGAGGTGGTTCACAAAATCGTCGCCGGAGAACACGGCCTCGTTTCTCTCTCCAGATGAACCGAAAACGTCGACAGTGGACCCTGCCTTTCTCCCCGTAACATGCCCGTTGTATATGGCCAGAATGGGATGATCTGGCTTGCTCATATCTTGGACAAGAGTCTCACAGTTGCGACCGAAGGTCTTCGCGATGGCTTCCGCCATGCGGCACAGGAAGTTGAAAGCGGTTTCTCTGTCCATCGCCTGTCGGGGCCCACGGTCTCGATATCCGCCGTACATCTCAGCCCTCCTTATGGACTCGGGTCACTTCCATACTCCATCCCAACTTCATACATTGTGGCAAGCGACGAAATGTCCTCCCCCCACAGCCTTAAGTCCGGGAATCCTCTCTGAGCAGACCGGACCGGCAAGAGAGCAGCGGCTACGGAAACGGCAGCCGGGCTTGGGATTCACCGGGCTGGGCACTTCACCGCCCAACACGACCTTCACCCGGGACCTTTCATGACGCGGGTCTGCCGTGGGTACCGCTGACAAAAGCCCTTTAGTGTATGGATGGACCGGATGATTGTGGACCTCGATACTGCGGCCAAGCTCAACCAGGGTGCCCAAATACATAACTGCGGTGCGGTCCGAGATGTGTCTCACCATGGATAGGTCGTGGGCAATGAACAGGTACGTCAAGCCCAGCTCCCGCTGGAGTCGAACGAGCAGGTTTACAACCTGTGCCTGAATGGAAACATCCAAGGCTGAGATGGGCTCACACACGATAAACTCGGGTTCGACCGCCAGAGCCCTGGCGATTCCAACCCTCTGCCTCTGGCCTCCGGAAAACTCGTGAGGAAAACGTCCGGCATGTTCCCGATCAAGGCCTACCATCTCCAAGAGCCGGTACACCCGGTCCCTGCGCTCTGAGCGGCTCCCGCACAACCCGTGGATGTCCAGTCCCTCACCGACAATGTCTCCCACGGTCAAACGCGGGTTCAACGATGCGTAAGGATCCTGAAAGATCATCTGCATCTTCCGGGCGATCGCCTTATGCTCCCTCGGGGCGGTCCGGTGCACGTCCCTGCCCTCCAGAAGAACCTCTCCCCCATCTGGCTCATAGAGCCTCACGATGGTTCTACCGACGGTCGTCTTGCCACAGCCTGACTCTCCCACGAGTCCCAGAGTCTCGCCCTTCCTGATGCTCAGAGTCACACCATCGACGGCCTTTAAGACTTTCCCTTTCCCCGCTGAGAAGTACTTCTTGAGGTTCCTGACCTCAAGATAAGGGCCTCCATTGGTCCAGTACTCCGCTCTCCGGTCTTCAACATGCGCACGCGATGCTCCCATGCTAGCGGCGCCTCCTCTCTACCTGCGGCGCCCTTGGATCAAAGAGCCAACACCTGGCCG
>CAZYFG010000131.1:5950-6177 GCA_964646835.1 uncultured Eubacteriales bacterium
CCTCGGGAGGAGGCAACTTCTTGCAGGCCGGCATGCAGTATTCACACCTTGCGGCGAAACCGCATCCGGGCGGTGGAGCGAACAAATCCGGGGGAGTGCCCGGTATGGCTACCAGCTCACGCTCCCTGCCGTCGGACGTATCCGGCATGGACTCCAGGAGTCCCCAGGTATAGGGGTGTCGCGGAGAGTAGAAAATGTCGTCCACGGAACCGGTCTCAACGATCTGT
>CAZYFG010000132.1:0-505 GCA_964646835.1 uncultured Eubacteriales bacterium
GATTTCAGAAAAAGAAGCAAATGTAATGCTCTCTGAAATTAGATCAGCCCCGATTCTGGATGGTGTGCGTGGCGAATCACCAAGAGACAAGAAAGCCTCTCCGAGAGGCTCTTCGTTGTTTGGGGAGAGCTGAACAAGATCATCTCCAAGCATAGCCCGGACGTGGTGGCCGTCGAAGAGGTGTTCTTCGCAAAGAACGCCAAGTCGGCCATTCACGTGGGGCACGGGAGAGGTGTGTGCCTTCTGGCTGCGGCGGCCAGCGGCCTCCCGGTCGAAGAAGTCACGCCGCTCCAGGTCAAGTCCTCCATCGTAGGATACGGGTCCGCAACCAAAGAGCAGATTGGGACCATGATCCAGAGGATCCTGGGCCTTTCCAAGATCCCGCGCCCTGACGACACTTGCGACGCCCTGGCAATAGCGGTGACCGCGTGCGCCAAACGTTCCTTCAGCGCCCGTCTCGTCAGGGAGTAATTGACCGGAGGCAGGATATGATAGCCGAACTGAG
>CAZYFG010000132.1:566-3517 GCA_964646835.1 uncultured Eubacteriales bacterium
TCGACAGAGGCAGAGACACGTTGGTAATTGACGTGGGCGGAGTGGGCTACGAGGTCTTCGTCACGCAAGGACTCCTGGAGACTCTCTCTCTCGAGGACAAGGTCCACCTCCATACCCGGTTGATCGTACGTGAAGACGCGTGGACGCTGTTCGGGTTCCGCACTCGCGAGGAGAGGGCGTGCTTCGACCTCCTGCAGAGCGTCCGGGGGGTCGGGCCCAAGGTGGCTCTGGCCGTGGTTTCACGCATGAGACCCGAGGAGTTCTACCGGGCGGTCATCGCCCAGGACGAGCGGGGGCTTACCGGCGTTCAGGGAGTGGGGAAAAAGACCGCGGCACGGATCATACTTGAGCTCAGGGACAAGATCGGTCTCGGGGCATCCAAGGAAACGGCCCCCAAGTCGAGAGTCATCACGAATGTCCGTGAAGAAGCCCTTGAGGCGTTGCTCGCTTTGGGATACACATGGCAGGAAGCCAGCGCCGCTCTGGCGAACATTGGTTTGGAGAATGCCGGCGGTGACCTCGAAAGCGTCCTGAGGGAGGCCCTGAGAAGACTTGCCCGACTCTAGAAACTTGATAGCCGGAGAGAGGCAGACCGAAGACGAATCCGTCGAAGTGTCTGTCAGGCCAAATTACCTGCACGAATACATAGGGCAGGAAGTGGTCAAGGAAAACCTGCACGTCTCCATAGAGGCTGCGCGGCAGCGCGGAGACGCGCTGGACCACGTCCTCCTTTCGGGCCCTCCCGGGCTCGGCAAGACCACTTTGGCCCACGTAATAGCCAACGAACTGGGAGTGGGCATACGGGTGACATCGGGTCCCGCCATCGAAAGGGCCGGGGACCTGGTGGCCATCCTCACCAACCTTGAGGATCGAGACGTCTTGTTCATAGACGAGATCCACCGGCTAAGCCACGTTGCCGAAGAAGCCCTGTATCCCGCCATGGAGGATTTCAGCTATGACTGGGTGGCGGGCAAGGGTCCCCAGGCCAGGACTTACCGGTTGAAGCTCCCCAAGTTCACCTTGATCGCCGCCACGACGAGGAGCGGCCTTCTGACTTCGCCCTTGCGCGACAGGTTCGGCATCAGCTTCAGGCTAGAGTATTACACCGTCGACGACCTGTACGAGGTGGTCCAGAGGTCGGCCAAGATCCTGAACATACCCCTCGACAAGGAAGGCGGCATGGAGATCGCCCGGCGGTCCAGGGGTACGCCCAGGGTCGCCAACAGGTTGCTCCGCAGGGTGCGCGACTTCGCGGAGGTCCGCAAAGACGGCGAAATATCCAAGGAAGTGGCAGCCGAAGCCTTGGCCCTCCTGGACGTTGACGAGATGGGTCTGGACAGGCTCGACAGGCAGCGCCTCGTTACAGTCATTGAGAAGTACGGCGGGGGACCCGTAGGCCTCTCAACTCTCGCCGCATCGAGCGAACGCCCAGGGGGAGATCCGTGACCGCCAAAGCCATGGAGTACATGGGGAAAAAGGGCGGCGGGCCCAGCCAAGGGAGGCTGTTTGAGAGGTCGTGAGAGTCCTTATGCACTCGTGCTGCGCCCCGTGCTCCACGTTCCCTCTTTTTCTCATGAGGTCCATGGGTTATTCGGTGAGTTCCTTGTTCGTGAACCCCAACATACACCCGCCGGAGGAAAACGAGAAGCGGTGGCTTGCGCTGGAGGAGTTCGCGTCCAGGGAGAAGATGCCTCTTCGCCGCGTGGAGGTCGGGCATGACAAATGGCTGGAAGCGGTAGGCCCCGACCTCACGAAGCCCGCCCGCTGCCTTAGGTGTTACAGGATGAGGCTGGGCGAGACGGCCAGAATTGCCCGGGAAGAGGGGTTTCCGCTTTTCACCACGTCGCTTCTCCTGAGTGTCTACCAGGACCACGAGGGAATCCTCCGCGAAGCCACGGAAGCGGCCCGGGAGCACTCGGTGGAGTTTCTCTATCTTGATTTCCGGAAAGGGTATAGACGATCCAGGGAGATGGCACGTGGAATGCATCTCTATATGCAGAAATACTGCGGTTGCGAGTTCAGTCTTGGGGGTGAGCCCGGTTGAACGGGGAGTTCGATCTTGGGCGAACACTGATGTTCATAGGACTCATACTGCTCGGACTCGGTTTCGTGGTCTCGGTCCTGGGCAGGTTCGGGTTCGGTCGCCTGCCCGGCGACATCACCATTCAGAAGCCGGGGTTCACCTTTTACTTCCCACTGGGGAGTTGCATTCTCCTGAGCCTTCTCTTGACGCTCGTGTTCTGGCTCTTTAGGAGGAGATGAGATGAGTCCCGGGGTTAAGAAGAGATGGCGGAACCGCCTCCGGACCGTCGCGGGCGTGCTCCTCACGCTCTTCTGCGTGCTGTACGGCGGCACTTCGGGGGATCCGCCGGCAATCTCGGCAGGCGGGACCTATCCGGCCGGATCCCAACCTCCCCAGGTCCTGGTCGGGCTCTTCCGAACCAAGTCGGTTACCTTTGGCTGCGGCGGGAACTGGTCCCTCACCGGGCCACAGGGAGCGCGGGTTTCCCTTAAGGCCACGAGTACGGTCGTTCTAAGGGCATCCGGCACGGGGATATCCCGGGAGATCCGCGGATCGGGGAAGACGACCGAATCGGGCCCCGTCTGCATATCGCCCGACTCCAAGACCGGGTCCTTCATCTCGATCATGGAGGCGGAAGGCGCGGGCGCCTCCTTCCGCTTTGCGACGTTCCGGGGAAGCATGATAGTGATGCCCGACGGCGGCGAACTTCTTGTCGCCAACGTCCTGGATATGGAAGAGTACGTTCAGTCGGTGGTTGGCGGCGAGCTCCCCGACTCATGGCCCATTGAGTCCGCCAGGGCACAAGCCGTGGCCGTGCGCAGTTATGCCGCACACAAGACCGGGCTTAAGAGGAGTTCGCTGGACAGGGACTACGTGAGCGCGTTTGCGTCCCTCAAGCCGGAAGACGTCCTCATCTGGTCACAAGACC
>CAZYFG010000132.1:3527-4093 GCA_964646835.1 uncultured Eubacteriales bacterium
GCTGTCCACGAGAGGACAGCTCCTGACGTACCAAGGAACGCCCGCCGCCGCCTACTATCACTCGGACGCTTCCGGGATGACCGAAGACCCTTCCTACGTCTGGGGGAGAGGCGTGCCTTATTTGATTGCCGTGGCCGAGCCGCCCCATGAGTCCAACCATTCCTTCTGGACGGTAACGCTTGGGATGGATGACTTGGCGCTGGTTGCCAACTGCCTGGACGTGTCTCTCGGAGGGCCCTTCGACTCCCCAGGGAGAGGGTGAACCACCTGCCCTTCGACTCTCTGAGAGGGCTGGAACGCGGGGTCTCGGGCAGGTGGTTCACCCTCTCCCTGGGGGCCGGTCCCCACCGGGCGCCCGTAAGAGGGAATGACCTGCGGGTGGTGCTTCCACAGGTAAAGAGCACTCTGTTCTCCGCCTGGATGGTCGGAGGCGGCCGGGCAATCGAGGGTTCGCTCTCCACAGGGATGAGCTTCAGCGTCGCCGGGTCGTCGGGGATCCGCGACGGGGTCCACCTGGGGTCGTCATACATCATGGGGGCGGGGGGCGAGCCCGTCCCGCCGCCGGA
>CAZYFG010000132.1:4195-6176 GCA_964646835.1 uncultured Eubacteriales bacterium
GTTCGGGTTGGGGGCACGGCGTCGGTCCTTCCCAGTGGGGTGCCCGCGGCATGGCTCTTGACGGCCACGACGCCCGGGAGATCCTCAACCTGTACTACCCGCTCACGACGCTGGAACAGTGGTGGTAGGTGAAACCCTTGAGAGTGGATGAGTTCGATTACTTACTGCCCGAGGACTTGATCGCCCAGGTGCCGCTCGCCAACCGGGATGAGTCCAGGCTTTTGGTCTTGGACCGGTCTACAGGGAGCACGAGGCACAGGCGTTTCCGCGACGTGAAGGAGTATCTCCGTCCCGGAGACGTCCTTGTGGTGAATGACACGAAGGTCATCCCGGCGCGGATGTACGGAAGGCGCTCAACCGGCGGAAAGATAGAGGTCCTGCTCCTCAAAGACCTGGGAGGAGACGACTGGGAGTGCCTTGTGAAGCCCGGTCACAAGACGCGGACGGGAGACGTTTTCACGATCCACGGCCGGGAAGGTGACGGTTCAGCGCCGCCCCTCCGGGGCACGGTAAAGGGCCGCACGGGTTACGGCGGAAGGATAATCCACTGGGACTACGAAGGCTCGTGGAATGACGTCCTCTCCAGGGTGGGGAGGGTACCGCTTCCGCCCTACATCAAGACCCCGCTGGGAGACCCTGCCAGGTACCAGACGGTATATGCCAAGACACCCGGATCCGCTGCCGCGCCGACCGCAGGACTCCACTTCACTCCCGGACTCTTGGACGAGATCAGGGAGATGGGTGTCCTCATAGAGGCCGTGACCCTGAACGTGGGCCTTGGGACCTTCAGGCCGGTCACCGCGGAGACGGTCGAAGCCCACGTGATGCACGAGGAATACTTCGAGATAAGCCGGAGCACGGCGGATGCCCTGAACGCGGCGCGGAAAAGGGGAGGCAGGCTCTTTGCCGTGGGGACCACGGTCGTCCGTTCGCTGGAGAGCTGTTCGACGGAAGACGGCGAGGTGCGGCCGTTTGCCGGGGAGACAAACATCTTCATCTACCCGCCGTACCGCTTCAAGGTGGTGGACCACATGATAACCAACTTCCACCTGCCAAAGTCCACGCTGCTAATGCTCGTATCCGCGTTTGCGGGAAAAGAGGCGATCCTCCGGGCCTATGAAGAAGCGGTATCCCTGCGGTACCGGTTCTTCTCGTTCGGAGACGCGATGCTCATCCTATAGGAGTTGTTGGACGCAGGAAGAGTTGGAGGGGAGTGACGGACTTGGCCGGGAAAACGGACCTTGTGTTTGAGAGCGAATACCAGAGGGGAAAGGCCAGGCTCGGCCGCATTCGCACATCCCACGGCGAGTTCGAGACGCCCGTGTTCATGCCCGTAGGGACCCAGGCGACCGTGAAATCGGTCCTCCCTGAGGACGTGTGGAACACAGGGTCCAAGATCATCCTCTCCAACGCCTATCACCTGTACCTAAGGCCCGGCGTGGAAACCGTGAAGGCGGCAGGAGGCCTCCACGCCTTCATGAACTGGAAGGGCTCCACGCTTACGGACAGCGGCGGCTTCCAGGTGATGAGTCTGGGGTCCATGGTGAAGGTGACGGACCAGGGGGCATCGTTCAGGTCCCACATTGACGGAAGTCCCGTGTTTTTCTCGCCTGAGGTGTCGGTTGGAGCCCAGGTGGACATCGGAGCCGACATCATAATGTGCTTTGACCAGTGTGTGCCGTATCCCGTCGCCAAAGAGACGGCGCGCGAGGCCGTGGTCCGCACGACGCTCTGGGCCGAAAGGGCCAAGTCGGTCTACGTGCCTCCAACTCAGGCGCTCTTTGGCATCGTGCAGGGGTCGGTCTGGAGCGACCTCAGGAAGGAGTCGGCGATTGCCCTCTCACGATTGGACTTCCCGGGCTATGCCAGCGGCGGGTTGGCCGTCGGCGAGCCCAAGAAGGACTTCTACGAGATTGTCCGGTTCACTGTAGACTACCTGCCGGAAGACAAGCCCAGGTACTTGATGGGGGTAGGGCACCCC
>CAZYFG010000133.1:0-1194 GCA_964646835.1 uncultured Eubacteriales bacterium
CCCGAGTAGATTAACGAGTTCACTTACCTCATCGGGGGCAAACCCTCGATACGTGCCATCCTTAAGTCTCTGCACGGTGCCTTCGGCACCAGCGCGAACAACGCCGCCCCATGTGTCCGGGCCATATCTGGGGAGGAAAGCCGCCAGGTCTGCTGCAACACTGCGGGTGGCAGGCGTCCTTACGGGGGCTCCGGCTTCCGAAATACTTAAGTCAAACCGCCTGTGGACCTCGGCGACCTCCCGCACTGCCCGCATATACCATTCCGGGTCTCTGCGCTTGTGCAGCGCGTCCGTCCCGATGTCTTCCATGATGACGACCCGGAAGCCCTCTCCTTGCCTCACGTCCAGGATATTGGGGACCGAAAACCCCGCCCGATCCAGACAGAGGAGAATGTCCGGCTCCCGCGATGAGTGGGGGCAGGCTTTCATTATGACCGTCGGACACCCCGAAAAGGTGGTTGTTGAGACCCGTACGACGTGACTGGGGAATCCATCCCGCAGAACGTCAACCGGGTGCCCTCCGCCTATGATGCCTGCGGCTTCTAATACCTTTTCTATCGTGATGCGCATATGCAGAATTTCAGCAGGTCGTTCCAGAGTACCTTCCTTCGAACTTGGATGGCGGCTCCAAACCACACACTGTGGGCTCGCCGACGTAGGCCAGAGGTATCCCTGAGCCAACTAGCAAAAACTGACAGACGGCCACGGGTCACTATGCATCTGATGTATCATCCCCAACAGCTGCCTATCCGCACGTGCGTAGTTGACGAGTGTCAACAGGCGCCCGGTGCCAGTTAGGCTGCGCCTATCCGGCCAGAGATGAGAGATAGGGTCAGCCTATCCGGCAGGAAGTGCTGGATAGGTGTCTAAGAGACTTGGCCGAGGAGAAGAGAGTCAACTACTCCCGAATTCTGCAGGACGCACTGAAGGACCATCTGGCGGTGCGAGACAGGCCTCGCATGAGAACCGAACGGGGCAAGTGACGATACTCACTTCGTGTAAACGAACCTCTCCCCATCCCAGACATACTTGGCTTCGTGACTGTCTTCGGTCCAGACGTGAATGCCTTTTTCGTCTCCCTCCAGGAGACTGAACTCGTCAAGCCAGCTACGTGTGTACACAAAGCCGTCTTTCCTGTAACCGGTCGCCCAAAGCCTCCGGGGGACACCTTCTGAGTTCACGCTGAGGAGAACA
>CAZYFG010000133.1:1204-6052 GCA_964646835.1 uncultured Eubacteriales bacterium
TCCGGTTCGCCCGTTTCGATCGCGAAGTCCTGGTCACCGTCGCCGTTGTAGTCTTGAGGAATCACCTTGAAGACTTCCCCATTCTCCAATTCCTCTTCTCCAAAAAGCTCATTGAGACAGAACCGGCCGGTCTCTTCTCCATCGTCACGTCGCACCACAACGTCGAACCGCCCGCGGTACCCGACGGTGAACTGGCCATACCCAGGGTCCCCGTACGAAGGCGGTTTTCTGTACTCGGTCTGCTCAATGCTGACGGAATATGCCCTGCCACTCGACGTCACGATCACCCGCTCACGGATGCCCTCCCCATCCCAAAGCGGGACGAGGAACGGGTCAAGTTTTTGGAAGCGGTAACTCGTCCCGTCCCAGACGTACTTGGCCGGCACAAGAACCCCGTCTTCGTCCTGGACACCCACAAGGAGAGTGCGCAGGCCATCGCCTTTTTCAGTAGTGAAGTCTATCGAGTGTCCTGCAGGCGCGGTGTATATGAACCCGTCCTCCTTGTAGCCTCCTGCCGGAATCGTTGACATGAGACCGTCAACCCCGAAGAGGAATATGACGTACCTGTACTCACCGCTACCGTCACCTGCGGGGAAGCCGATGGCAACATCCCTGGTATTGGGTAGCATCCTGCTGTAGCCCGCGGCCCTGAGATTCACCGGCGAATCGAAGGCGAGGTCCTGGCCGCCGAAATGCTCATTGAGAGAACACCGGTCCAGTACCGTCCCCATCCTGCCTCTTACGACCACGTCGAAGAAGCCCGGTGAAACCTCGACGATATAGAGAGTGTGGAGCCACCCTACGTCCGCGCTCGCCACAACTTCACCGCCCAAGGCCGTCTCCAAGTCCAACATAGGAACAAAGTTGCTGTCCTCGCTGGCCTCATCACCGTAGCTGTAGATTACCTGCCAGAAGGCGTTCACGGGGGCTTCTTTGATGTCCGATACGGCATTGGACTTCGCCCAGTCCGGGATGAACACGGGGATGGCATCATGGACGGTGCATCCACGCAGCAGTTCCTTGGTCGCATATATCGCCTGGTCCTCGGTGGTTACTTCGTCGAGATGCACCTGCCCGACCACTTCTTTGCCGACCCAAACGACGATTTCCCGATCGTCATCGGTCTTCCCCCTCACAACCCGGTATATCGGGCCGCAGGTCTGGAGGTCCAGACTGGTAACCCCGACCACGGGTGTCTCGCGCCGGACAAGGGCAATCGTCTCGTCTTCCGAAAGGAGATCTGGTCCAACCCCAAGATCCTCTGAACCGTTCTCGGGTTTCGGTTCACATCCCAAGAAGACCATCAGCGCGACGGCGGCAATCACGACGGCAAGGATATGGACTGATTGCCTTCTCAACCCGGTCATCCTCCATCCACGGTGACCTTTGGACGTAGCCAAGTCCCGTCAGCTCTAGACGCTCGGAATATTGCAGTTGTTCCCTGGAGGAAACAAACCTGAGCCGGACGCGTCAATATGGTGTTTGGGCGACGAAAGGAGAACCGGACCGCATGCTGGCTAGGTACTGGAAACGAGTAGCGCTATGGCTGATCTTGTGGGCGGCGCTGATTGCCGTCTCCATGTCTTTCTCGGGAGGCCCCCGCAAACTTTACCTTTCCTCCACAAGTGCGATGGAAAAGCGCGTGGAGAACCCGGGCGACGTGGTCTTCGACTACGAAACGGAAGACCTAAGGGTATTCGCGGTGAGCTCCGGAGAGGGTGAGTCTCCCGAGATGTTTGCCCTGACAAGGCGACTGGGGTTTTGGACCTACGACTATCCCTCGAGAAGCAACATCCAGGGGATTACCTGTCTTGGAGACGACGCATACATCTACCTGCCGCATGAGGCGGACAGAACCCTCCATCTCCTGACGGAAAACGGGACCAGGATAGACCCGGTGGAATCCCGCGCATTGTCCGCAAACGGTGCGGGAAGCACCGTGAAGAAGGCCATATCAATACTGAGGATCGAGGACTATGCCAATCGCCCCGGCAACTACAAGCTGGTGATTGAGGACGGGACCGGAAAGCCGATCAACTCCAAAGATGACGAATACGATCTGTACTCCATCGCCCTCTCACTCACTGGACCGGGCGACGAAGACGAAATGCTTTTGGAGTTCACTTCCGGAGAACTCGCAAGGTTTGGCGATGACAGGAGCCGGGCAATTGAGCTGTTCGTAGACACAGTTACCCAGAGGACGCCCACCGAAGCCACTTCGTTCGACGGCTCAAAGATGCCCGATACGCAGAAGAACATCTATTCACGGACCACCCTGGGTACCTATTACAAGGTGGAGGGGAAGAACAGAGTGTTCCGGTGGGAGCACGACATAAGCTACCACCTGGTCATGAACGGAGAGTACAAGGATACCCTCCTTCGCCACGAAACCAACTACATGGCGCACAGCCTCTTTGAGGACGGCTTGAGCTCCATAAGCTCGTCGTACAAGGTGGAGCATACTGAAGCGCTGGACGAGCTCCACCGCGTCTTTCACTTGTTCTTCCCTAACACGCCGTAGACACGAAGGCTCCCTGGGTCTATTGTCGCCGCTCCTCCTGGGCAAGTTTCCTGAGGAACCAGGCGCCGGGCGATGCCGCAAGGAGCATGATGCCTGACATCATGAGCACGGGCGGGGATACTTGACGCGTCATGATGAACTCCTTCAGCGGGCCGGTGAAGAGAGCGACGCTTACTATGCTGACGACGAGAGCGCATGACGCGGAGCCCGCCCTGCCTCCCCACTCAGTGCCCTTGAGCAAGCCCAGGACCGCGGCACCCATGACCGGGACCACCAAGGAGAAGAAGACGACGGGGTCCCTCAGGATCGGATCGCCCCAATCCACCGCGCCGCCCTGCTGCATAGTCATGTCCACGACACGCCCGGATGCACTGGCAATGAGCCTTTGGCCCATCATCTTCGAGAACACCAGGACGACCAAGGCCAAGTAGACCGCGGTTCCTCGCCGCGACTTTGCCGGGAGACGCACGCCCGTGGGTAGCATGGGCCAAGCCAGGCACATCACGGCGCCTGACAGCGCCAGTTTGGCGACCCAAAGGAAGATCCATAGGTTCTGGCGACCGGTGACTGCCATCGCATAGTTGTATGTGAAATGAAATGTCACACCCACTACCAGCACAATCCCGCACCGCATTCCCTTTCGCAAGGCCACGATGCCGGTCACGCCGAGAGGGACCAGGACCGCTGCCTCGTATATGTCGCCGAGCACGTTGAACTCGAAGTCCGCAGCTGGCGACACCGGGTAGCCGTAGCCGGAGAACTGATGAACCAGGATGCCTACAAGTGTCACTGCCAGGAGCGTCCCGAAAACCGAAGTGAGGGCCGACGTCTTGCTGTTCATGCTATCCTCGCCTTTCTTGAGGGGTAATCCGGGGTAATCCGGCCTAATCGTCCATCCTAATAACGACTTGTCTCGCCGTTCCCGAATTTGTTTGGGATCTCTTGACGTGAGATAACACTCGTTATATAACACATGTTATGAAAGGGGGAAAGATGTTTGCCGCCAAAACGGAAGTTCAAGCGTGAAGATATCGTGGAGGCCGCCTTCGAGATCGCGAGAGAAAAGGGCTTTTCCGCCATCACCGCTCGCAGCGTCGCAAAACGTCTCGGTTGTTCGGTCGCTCCGGTCTATCTCCACTTCGCTACAATCGACGACTTAATAGCGGCTGTAGTGGAGCGAGTGTTCTCGATGCCGGGCCAGCTCTTATCGGAAGGGAAAGGACCCCACCTGTTCGAGAACATCGGAAAAGCCAGTCTGGCGTTTGCTCGCGAGTACCCCGTCCTCTTCCGCGAACTCATAATGCGGCCAAACCCCTACATGGCCTCATATGACGCCGTAGAGGAAGAAATGGTGAAAGCGCTGGCAGACGATGAAGCACTAGGCGAGTTGAGCGCACAGGAACGAAGACGCGTGCTTCTGAAGATGCGGGTATTCCAAATCGGACTCTCGGTCATGCTCGCCAACAACCTTCTCCCCTCCTGGCTTGATGATCAGGCCGCTTCGGCACTGCTCAAGGAAACGGGAGAAGAGCTCATCTCGGCCCAAAAGACGAAAAGAGGGAATGCACGCAAGTGAAAAGGGTAGTCATAATCGGCGGAGGGATATCGGGTCTGACTGCGGGCATTTTCGCCCAGAAGAACGGATTTGACAGCGTTATCGTGGAGAAGAACCGCACGTTGGGTGGACAGTGCACGGGATGGGACCGCCAAGGATATCACATCGATGGATGCATCCACTGGTTAGTAGGTACAAAGCAGGGGACTCCGGTCCATGATCTGTGGGTGGAAGTCGGCGCGTTGGACGGAGTCGACATCTTCCATCCCGAAAGCTTCCTGGTATTTGAGCACGATGGTGTCACGGTTAGCTTCTATCGCGATCTGGACCGCTTGAGATCGAGCTGGCTGGATATATCGCCCCAGGACAAAGACTCTATCGAAGGCTTCTGCCGTGCGATTGAGGGTCTCCAATCTTTCGAGACACCGGTGGACAAGCCCATGGACCTCATGTCGCTTGCGGAGAAGATCCGGATGCTGAGCGCGATGAAGTCCGCAGGCATGGTCATGAGGAAATACGGAAAGGTAAGTCTCAAGGAGTATGCCCAAACGTTCAAGCATCCGGCAATCAGCTCGGCTCTCGCGTCTTTCCTTCCCGACGGCTACAGCGCGTCGTCAATTCTCTTCGCGCTCGCGGCATTCACGAAGGGACAAGCCTCCATTCCTTATGGAGGGTCGAAAGCATTCGCGAAGCGGATGGCAGACCGCTACAGGAGCCTAGGTGGAAGCGTGGAAGCCCCGTATGAGGTCATTGAGCTGGCCATCGAGGGCAG
>CAZYFG010000134.1:0-1330 GCA_964646835.1 uncultured Eubacteriales bacterium
AACATGACAGCGCCTTGTACCAGCGAATAGTCACGGCTGAAGATGCCGTCCACTACCAGCCTGCCCATGCCGGGCCAGCCGAATATGGTCTCAACCACCATGTTCCCACCCAAGAGGCCACCGATCTCCAGGCCGGTGACCGTTACCGCCGGGATGAGGGCGTTTCTGAGGGCATGTCTTACGATGACCGACCACTCCGCGACGCCCTTCGCCCTTGCGAACATGACGTAGTCTTTTCTCAGCACCTCCAGCATGGATGATCGGATGACCCGGGTGATGACGGCCGCAGGTGCCGCGCCCAGGGCGATTGAGGGCAGGATGAGGTGTTTGAGCGAGTCTTTGAGGGCCAAGAGGTCGCTCGTAAGGACCGAATCCAGTACATATAACCCGGTGATGTGAGAGGGTAGAAATCCGTATGTCGCCCTTCCCGATGTTGGAAGCCACTTGAGGTGCACCGCGAACACGAGGATGAGGACGATCCCGAGCCAGAACGCCGGCATGGATATTCCCAAGAACGAACCGGCCATGCTGACGCGGTCGACGGCCGACCTATGCTTCACCGCGGTTATGACCCCTAACGGAACTGCCACGGCGAGCGCAACGAGCGTGGCAGAGAGCGCCAGTTCAATAGTGGCCGGGAGGGCTTCAAGGAGGAGCTTGCCTACGTTGGCCGACCGGGATATGGAGTAGCCAAGGTCCCCCTTGAAAACCCGCAAGAGATAAGAGCCAAGTTGTACGTGGATGGGATCGTCCAGGTTGAACTGGGACCGGAGCGCGTCTATCTCTTCCTGTGTCACATTTGAGGCTTCACCTAGCATGATATCGACAGGATCTCCAGGCAAGAGCCTCATGAAGAGAAAGACCACTATGCACACTCCCAACATGATGGGCAGCGCGGCCAGCGCTCTCTCCAGAATCTTCACTCCACGCACGTAGCACCCGTCTCCTTTTCCTACTCGGTAGGAAGCGAAACGTTGAAACCGGCCTCTCTCAGGAGCTCAACCGCTTTGGCCGGGTTGTACTCGTAGGGCTTGAGGTCATGGTTGTACCCGAAGCCGCTGGGTATGAACGCCGTAGACAGTCTGGTAGCCTTGCCCCCGTAGATGGTGGAGATGATGGTGTCCCAGTCGATGGCGTGGTTCAGCGCCTGGCGAACCTTTACGTTGTCGAAGGGAGGCTTGGTCACGCAGATCTCTATCGCGTACGTTCTGGTGCCGGGCACCGACTCCACCTTGATGTTGGGGTCGTCTGCCAGCGAAGCCGCCATGTCGGGAGGCAGCTTGTCGGCGATGTGGATCTCCCCCGCCTTTAGGGCTACAACCCTGGTAAC
>CAZYFG010000134.1:1377-3947 GCA_964646835.1 uncultured Eubacteriales bacterium
AGTAGTCCGGGAAACGTGTGAGGACAACCTGGTCGTCGAGACGGCCTTCTTTGAACTGGAATGGGCCCGCGCCGACCGGTTTCTCGGCGAACGCTTCGTCCCCTACCTCGGTTACGTAGTCCTTCGGTACTATCTGGAAGTGACAGAGGGCTTGGGGGAATACCGGGAACGGGTTTTCAAGACTGAACGTCACGGTGTAGGGGTCATTCTTCGTTACCGAGGCCAGAGGGCCCAGGAGTCCGAGCCTCGGGGAGGTTTGCCCTCCAATGCCGTTCTCTTTCAGGACTCGCTCAAAGGTGAACACAACATCATCGGCATCAAGCGTCTCACCGTTGTGGAACGTGATCCCCTGTCTTATCTTGAAGACATATGTAGTCGGATCGGGTGTGTCCCACGATTCGGCTATCTCGGGGACGACTCGGCCATCCCAAGTCCGGGTGACCAGGGCGTCAAATACGTTTCTGATGACTGTCTCAGTATCGCGGTCCCGGTAATTGCCCGGGTCCATGGTGACGATTTTGTCTATGCCCAAACCCACCACAATGGTGTCGGTCCCCTCAATCGTGACGTCGTGAAGGTTGATGCGGGAGTCCATAGCCACGCGCCAACCGCCGACTTTGGTTGAGGCAGCGGCCGTTTCTTCAAGGCAGTAACCGAAGACCCATGGGGCATCTCTGTAGATAATGTCCTGCGCCTGGAAGTACAGGGCTTTTCGGGTATCGTCATCGGTGGCTGAGGTGGCCTGGCTTAAGAGGTCGTCCAGTTCCGGATTGGAGTAGAACGAGTAGTTGCCCCTCTCGCCGGTTACCAGCTTCGGGATGGCCAAGTCAAACGGGTCGAAGTAGGAACTGCCCCAGTCCGTCATGTAGAGCTGGCGATTTCCCGCCATGAACTCCGCCTTCATGTTGCTCCATTCCCAAGTGCGGGCTTCAGCCTGTATGCCGAGTTTCCTGAGCTGGGACGCGACTGCTTCCGCCTCGTCTTTCCGGTTGGCTTCGCAGTCAATGACGATCGACAGGGTCTCGCCGGTCACCTGCGGCTCTTTCGCGGCGCAACCTGATATCACCGTCAGGATGGATAGAGCGAATAGCGCGGCCAAGATGACGTAGGTTCGCCTCTCTGCGTTCTTCCTGTGAGTCATTTCGTAGCCTCCCCTGCGTGATCTGGTGAATAGTGGACCAGCGGTCAGCAAAGACCCAAAGGGGGTGGCCTGGGCATCGCATGATGCCGCAAAGCCTCGGAAGGCGCCACTTGGGGGAGGGCCGTTGATGCGATCCCTTATGGTGGGTAACTCGCTACCTGTTTGCGGATACCTCCGCCTCTCCGACGCTCTTGCACTGCAAGGGTCCCCCATCGACGCTTGCGAGGTTAGCTGACGGGCGCGGGCTGATGAAGTAGCCCTACCGTTTCGGGATTAGCCCCTGATGCCTTGGGTCCCCCGCTCTCCCGTAGGGAGATTCAGCGTTGAACGGAAGTCTTCTGTTCACCGAGGAGATTGTGTGCTGTGACTCTGTGAACCGCTTTTCTTGCTGAGCGCTGTAACTCTTTGATGATGTTACCATCTGTTGGGTGATGGAGTCAAGAAAGACAGACCGTACGACGTGCCCGGAAATGAGGAAATGGAGTCGGCCACTCAAGGAGTATTCCTTTCGGCCTTAAATTTATTGAGGTGTGTATTGACATCTATTAAGACGCGCATTATATTGACTGCGGAAGGTGAGAACCATGCCAGAAGTCATAGGTAAGTGTCCGGTGTGTGGAGGCGACCTCGAAGTCACAGAGCTCCAGTGCCCTTCTTGCAGGACTCGTATCTCAGGGGCTTTCGACCTCTGCAAGTTCTGCAAGCTTCCTCAAGAACAGAGGGCATTCGCAGAGACCTTCATCAAGAACAGGGGCAATATCCGCGACGTTGAGAAAGAGCTGGGCATATCATACCCGACGGTCCGTGGGCGGCTGGAGGCACTCATCAGAGCCCTGGGCTATCCGGTAGATTCTGAGCCCGAGATTAGCGGTGCCCAGCGCGCTGTTCAGAAGAAGGCGATTATCGAGAAACTCTCAAAGGGCGAGATCTCGGCGCAAGAGGCCGCAAGGCAGCTCAGGAACCTGTCTTAGGTGATATGGGGAAAACCCCCGGAACGGTCAGCATCGCCGCGACGGGGTTTATCCATATGGACCGCCCGGGCCGGGGAGAAGAGGCCCAACAGAGGGGCGGGACCAAGAGGGAGGAGTACGCAGTGTCAAAAGAGGAAAAGATGCTGATTCTGCAGATGGTGGCCGATGGTAAGGTAACCCCCGAGCAAGGGGCGGAGCTCTTGAGGGCCCTTGGCGAGCCCAAGCCTCAAACCCCTGCGAAGCCCAGTGTCCCGGGAGTGACCGGTCCGGTGGGCGACGACTTTGGGCGGTCTCTGGACGAGAGCATCCGGCGGACGGTTGAGGCCAGCGTGAAGAAGGCCGAAGCCGCGGCCGAGGCTGCCGCCAAACACGCCGAGGAGTTTGCCGACAGGATCGCGCGCGAAGGTGAGAACCTAGGCAAAGTGCTCGGAGAGAGCGGCGAGAACCTGGGGAAGATC
>CAZYFG010000134.1:3957-5737 GCA_964646835.1 uncultured Eubacteriales bacterium
GGAAATAAGGGGCGAGCTGCCCGCTGAGGGCGAGATCAAGGTAGACCTCACCACCAGGAACGGAAGGATCGCCCTAGACACCTGGGATGAGCCCGGCTTCAGACTCCAGGTCATGAAAAGGGTGAACGCCGCGACCGAAGAGGAAGCCAAGGCCAAGGTGAACGACTTGTACGAGTTCAGGCAGGACGGACTCAGCCTGACTGCCAAGACTAAGGAACTCCATCAAGGGTTTCTCGGCTCCAACGTGTCCGTTCACTTCGCCTTGACGCTGCCGAGGGACAGGCAAGCCGACGTAACACTGAGTTCCGCCAATGGGCGACTGATCTTGGACGGACTGTCGGGCCCCTCGCTCAAGGCTTCCACGGCAAACGGGCGCATTGAGGCCACGAGGAACGATTTCCGGACGGCGCGCTTGGATTCGGCCAACGGAAGGATCCAGTTCACCGGCAAGGCGACAGACTTGATCATCAAGACCGCCAACGGCCGGGTGGAAGCCGAGGTCGAGGGAGCGGGTAACTGGGACCTTTCGAGCGCGAACGGGCGTATTGAGCTGAATGTTCGCAAGGTGGCAGGGGCGGCTTATGAGGTGGATGCGTCATCAGTGGCCGGCAGGGTTGATGTTGCCGGACTTGAGGACGCAGAGGTCCTCATCAACGAATCAAGGCATGCAGTAGGCTCTAGGCGCTACAAAGCCCGGAGCAAGGACTACAATTCGGCCGAAGTGAAGGGTTCCATCAAAGCCACCACTGCATCCGGCAGAGTGACGGTAGTGTTCTAGGATTCTGGGTTCCCAGAGGGAGGCCGGTTAGGTGGAAGAAGAGAAAGTTCGCGTCCTTAACATGGTCAAAGAAGGCAAGGTCACAGTGGAAGAGGCTATGAAGATCCTGGAGGCCCTCGGCACGCCACAAGAGGAGCCGGAGCTCAGGGAGTCAAAGGCCAAGTGGTTTAGGGTAAGGATCACAGACCTCAAGACAAACACGCCCAAGGTATCGGTCAACCTGCCGATAGGGCTTGTGGACTGGGCGCTTCGCACCGGTACCAAGGTTGCCTCTCTCGGGGGCGTGGACCTTAACGGTATGGGCGTCAACATCGAGGAACTGAGGGCGGCAATCAACCACGGTCTCAAAGGCAAGATCATAGACGTAGTCGACGAAGAAGATGGGACTCGCGTCGAGATCGTGGTAGAGTAGGCTGCACCGGATTCTGTAAGGGTGTCAGGCGGGGGGCTCCGGTCCCCCGCCTTTTATCTGCCGCAAGCCGGCGGCGATCTCGGCGATCCGCCTGAACCGGTGGTTGACAGCCGACTTTGATGCCGCGGGGACCAGCATTTGGCCCAATTCCTCCATCGTAAGGTCAGGGTTTGCGAGCCTCACCCGTGCGAGTTCGCGGAGGGCTGAGGGCAGGTTGGAGAGGCCCATCTCTTCATCGATGGTCCGGATGTCCAGGAGCTGCTTGATCGAAGCTTCTACCGCCCTTGAGACGTTGGCTCTGTCCATGTTGACCATCCTGAGGACGGAACTCTTAAGCGACTTCCGCGCCCTTATGTCTTCGTAGTCCATGACGGCCTGAAAAGCCCCGGTTATCCGCAAAAACTCAGCAATCTCATCCGCGTCTTTCAGATACGCCACGTGTGAGGAACGGCGCCGGACGAGTCCGCCCTTCAGCCCTTCTTTCTCCAATAGCGAACAGAGGAGGGTCCCGTCTCTCGACGTGGGGAGGGCAATCTCGAGGTGATGGTTTCGGACGGGCGAAGCGATTGAGCCGCGCGCCAGGAACGCTC
>CAZYFG010000134.1:5801-6032 GCA_964646835.1 uncultured Eubacteriales bacterium
AGGATGCTTGCGGACTCAGGAGCTGCTCCATCAGGCGCCTCTTCAGCTCCCCATAGCTTCATAAGATACAGGAAGCGACGCTTGAGGAAGGGTTCGGCCGCGGTCTCTGTCCCGCCCTTTCTGCCCCTCCGGGACTTCAGGTATCTCCGCAGGGCCAGAATCTCCCAATAAGCCTCCCCGCGGTTCTTCAGCCTCACTCGTGCCAGTTCTTCTTTGACTCCGCGGGCAAAG
>CAZYFG010000135.1:0-1063 GCA_964646835.1 uncultured Eubacteriales bacterium
GATCAGAGGCTCAGGCACCGTGAACACCTGGCCGAACCTGGAGTTGAACCTCTCGGCCAAGTCCCTGCACAGCTCCACGTGCTGTTTTTGGTCATCTCCCACCGGCACGCCGTCGGCGTCGTACAAGAGGATGTCTGCCGCCATAAGCGCCGGGTAGGTGAACAAGCCTCCTGAGACCGATTCCTTTCCCTCGGACTTCTCTTTGAACTGGGTCATCCTTGAGAGTTCTCCGAAAGAAGCCGTACACTCCATGATCCACCCGAGCTGGGTATGGGATGGAACGTCGGACTGGACGAAAAGGGTCATCTTCTTGGGGTCCAGCCCTGCTCCCAGCATGAACGCGGCCGTATGGGCAATCTGGGATCTAAGGGTCTCAGGGGCTTGAGGGACGGTGATGGCGTGGTAGTCGACCACGCAGTAGAACGCGTCATACTCGTCCTGGATCTCCACGAACCGCTTAATGGCCCCGAGATAGTTGCCGAGCGTCAATATGCCGCTGGGCTGGACGCCTGAAAACACTCTCTTCTTCATGTCATGCCCCAAACGGGGGCCCACCTCCTTCCCAAACTAAAAAGACCCGTCCTTCAAGGGACGGAGTCCATCCGCGGTGCCACCCAAATTCGCCTCTTCGGCGCGCCTTCATCCCGTGCGCTGTCACGCACGGCGTCCATGGTAACGGAGACGAACCGGCTCTCGCAGGCTCCCGAGTCCATTCGCGCGCCATCCCGGCGCCGGGCTTACACCAACCCCGGCTCGCTTTGCCATCCGAACGCGTTACTACTCTCGTTCATTGCCAAAGTATTACTCTTCAGGATTATCCCACGTTCCCGCCGTGGAATGCAATCGAAACATGCCCGTGACAAGCGAGAAGCGGTGAATTTCCTGGGCGCAATGGGAGCAAGCTTCTGTCATGCACATAGGTATCGGCATTATATCGGTGCTCATAGGGATATATACCCTCTCCTGGGCTTGGACGTTGGGGAAAAGGCGCAATTGGGCCGGAGCCATTTGGAGCGTGGTCCTGGCGGTGGCTTCCACAGGGCTTACCCTCTTCTACCTTTTC
>CAZYFG010000135.1:1073-6003 GCA_964646835.1 uncultured Eubacteriales bacterium
CGGCACAAGTTCTACCCTTGAGGACCGGCGACCAGAAAAAAGGACCCGGGCCTCAGCCCGGGCGCTCTCGCTGCTCTTTTCGCATCTCGGGGGGGAGATATGCGATAAAGAGAACAACTTCTCATAGGTGTTCATCGACCTCGTAGAACACCTCAAGAGGGGCGTAAGGCCCATTTTTATGGGACGAAAGACCCTTGACCGCGTAGAGCGCCGCCTTAGTCCTGTCTGAGACCCCGATCTTCCTAAAAATGCTGTACAAGTGGTTCTTCACGGTCTTTTCACTTATGTAGAGGCTCTTGGCGATGGCTTTGTTGGAGAATCCCCGCGCAACCAGCGCCAGTACCTCGCTTTCCCGCTCGCTTAGCTGTTCCGGAGGGAATGGTCCTGCCTCCAGGTCGTAAGACGCCTGTGACCCCCATCGTTTGAGGATAGGGGCGGCGACGTACAGGTCTCCCCTGACCGCGGCGTCGAGGGCCGCCAATACCTGTTGGGGACTGGCGCCTTCATCCAGCACGGCGCTTATCCCCATGTTGTGGCCGAACGCGAAGTCGCTGATGCCCAATCTCTCGAGAACCAGGATGATCCGGGACTTGGGATATACCCTCCTTAACGAGGACATCGAGTTGCGCAACCTGCTCTTATCACGACCACACTCAACGATGACCACATCAAACCTGTCCCGGGGCAACTTCCTTTCGCCGAGTCCGAGCGCCGCGTAGGAAACGTTCACGTAGGTCTGCCTGGAGAAGAGTGCCTGGATGTTCCTCTGCCAACTGGGCTTTTCATAAGTCACCAATACGTTGAGCATTGCCCCGCCTCCCTGCGAGGATGAGTACACACGAGGATCATCGGAAAAGTGAAGCGCGAGATGAGGGATGCAGCGCCTATTGATTGGACCCTGCGTCTACTCGGAAACGGCCTAACGACTTGAGGACCCTCCGCTCCAAGATCCTCATGATTCGTGTGCCCAGGAACTCGCGGTGTCCTATCTGCTCGACCAGAACCGTATAGCAGCCCACCAGGTTCCCACCGAGGATGTCCGTGAAGACCTGGTCTCCGATGACGCACGATTCCGCGGGGGAAGCGTCCACCCGCTTCAAAGCCTGCCAGAAAAAGCGCTGCACCGGCTTGCGGGCTCCGACTACCAGCTCGGTCTCCAGATCCTGAGACATCTCTTGTATGGTAGGCGAAGGCCTTGCGTTCGTAAGGATTACCGTACGGAAGCCGTTGTCGTGGAGGTCTTTGAACCAGGCGGCCAGTTCTTCGGCTACGCGATAGTCACGCCAGGGAACCAAGGTGTTGTCCAGGTCTGTGAGGATTGCCCGGACATGCCTTTCCTTAAGCCACGGAATGGGTAGGTCGTATATGCTCTTCAAGCGAAGGTTGGGCGTGAAGAGGCGCATTGGCCCTGAGCCTTTCAGTTCCTGAACTTCCGCCAATGAAGCACCCCCCTAGTATCTTACCAGAAGGGTGGGAAGTCGATGAAACCGCGGGGCGTCCTACTGGATGAAAACCTGGCAGGCCTTTGCCAGTTTGGAGAGAGCCCGCTTCTCGATGCGGCTTACGTAGGACCTTGAGATCCCTAGGAGCCTCGCTATTTCCCTTTGGGTCTTCTGGGGTCTGCCTGAAAGCCCGTACCGGAGTTCCAGGACCTCCCTCTCTTTCTCGTCAAGCACCTGGAGCCGGGACAGGACGCTTTCTGCCTGCACTTTGGCGGTGACCACTTCCGCCACATCACCCTCGTCGTCTTTCACAAGGTCGATGTAGGAGACCTCTCCGTCATCGTCCTCTGAGGAGAGCGGGTCAAACAGGTGTAGTTCGGTCTTGTCGTTCTTGGTCGCCCTGAGGTGCATAAGGATCTCGTTTTCTATGCACTTGGAGGCGTAAGTGGCGAGCCTGGTGCCTTTATCCACCCTGTAGGTGTTGATGGCCTTCACCAGTCCAATGCTTCCAATGGAGATCATGTCCTCTATGTCTTGTGGGTTGGGATCGAACTTCTTCACTATGTGCGCGACAAGACGCAGGTTGTGCTCCACGAGGGTGTTCCTGGAGACAATGTCTCCTCTCCTAACTCCGGCCAGACAGTCGCGCTCTTCTTCTTCCGACAAAGGGTGCGGGAAATTGTTGCCGCCCACGAAGCCCAAACAGGCCTCGAACACCTTGATGATGAGCTCCGCAATGCCAGAAAGCGCGTTCAGCACGCTCATTTACCCTCCGTATCGGGGTTTGGGGACCCTACATCTTATTCCGGGTAAGAGTCGCGCGTGCGTGTCCCGCGCCAAAGAAGCCTTTCGGCTATTGCCTGGAAGACCGGAGCGGCCCTGGTGGGTCCGTTCCCGCCTTCCTCGACGAAAACCACGATGACATACTCGGGAGCGATAAGAGGGGCCCACCCGCAGAACCAGGCGTGGGGTTTGCCTCCGGACATGCCGGTTTCGGCAGTGCCCGTTTTTCCCGCTGAACCGAAACCTTCGACGTAGGCTGACTGTCCGGTCCCCTTCCGTGTGGCCATGAGGAGGGCGGACTGGAGGACTCGGGAGGTCTCTTCACTGAGGAGCCTCTTTGAGTCTTGTTTCGAATGGAGCAAGACCTCCGGGCTGCGCCACTCTCCTCCCGCCGCTATGGAGCGGTAGAACGCGGCTATTTGAAGAGGCGTGACGGAGAGATAACCCTGGCCGATGGCGAAATTGGCCTTGTCGCCGAGGTACATGGTGCCCGGGTTGGGCAGGACTCCGGAAGCCTCTTCAGGAATTTCCACGCCGGTCTTGTCGCCGAACCCAGCGAGGCGAGCAAATTCGATCAGTTCGCTTGCCGGAAGCCGGGACGCGCACTGGATTAGCGCCGAATTGCAGGAGTACGCGAGGGCTTCCCTCAGGGTGACGGTACCGTGCCCGTCATCACGGGCTCCGCAGGAGATGACCCTGTCTCCCACCTTGATTGTGCCCGTGCACACGAACGTGTCGTCCCCGGCCGCGTATCCCTTTTCCAGGGCAAATCCCAGGACTAGGGTTTTCCACACCGATCCGGGCGGGAAGGCCGACACGGCCCTGTTCACGAACGGAGAGTCCTCCCGGTTCAGGTAGTCCCCGGGATGATTCTGGTCGTAGTTGGGCCGGGACACCATGGCCAAGACCTCCCCGGTTCCCGCATGCAAGACCACGGCGGCGCCTTTCTGAACGCCCAGTTCATCCAGGACCTCTTCAACGGCCAGTTGCACGGTAACGTCCAACGTTGTCCAAAGGTCCGCCGGCAGATCTTGAGGAGGCGCGACCCTGATGCCTACTCCGGGAACTCCGTCGCCTTCACCGGTGAGCACTACTCCGGCTGAAGCGGGGTACCCCCCGGCCAGGGATGTCTGAAACCACTTCTCCAACCCGCCTTCGCCCACGTTGTCTTTGGGGTTCAAGTAGGCGTTGGTCCTCACATGGCCGACCAGATGACGCGCCAGGGAATTAGGTCCGTACCTCTGTTCTTCTGGGATGACGACCCGGTCCTCCCGACCCTCGCCGGCCAAGATCGCGTCGACCAACTGGGGAGAGGCTTCTCTCGACTCCTTTTCCGGGTAAAGGTCGTCCTCATCGGCCCCTAGCGGCAACTTGGCCACAGCGTTTCCCCATACCGGGTAGTTCAAAGGTATCCCGTGCCGGTCGACTATGTTGCCCCGGGACAGCGTTACCGGAACCCCCCTGTACCGTTGGAAAAACGCGGGCTTCAGGAACCGGTCAGCCTGGAGCGGGCCTATAACCTGGTACCGCACCAAGAGCCCCAGGAGACAGAACAAGATGAGGGAGGCGAGGGACCTCACAAGGCCCACTCGCCTCTCCAGCGAGGCCCCCAAGGCCGGCGGATCAGGCTTCCAGGAGCCTCTCACGAAGGTCCTGGAGCGCCCTCACGTCTTGTTCCATTGCCTGAGAGAATTCCTTGAGGAACGACACCCGGTCGACCTGGCTGCGCTCCAGCCACTCAGATACTCTTCTGCAGTGCTCGTCCAGTGTCTTGGAGCCTTCCCGGATGCGCTGCCGGAAACCCGCGAGTTCATCCCGCAAGCGCATGCTCTCCCGGGAGAGGACCGCCATGCGCGACAGCCCTTTGATGAACGGGACGATATCCTGCCCCGATTCCTCAGTGGACCGGACAAGGTCCTGAAGATAGTCTAGGAAGTCGCCTTCGCGGGAACGAGGCTCCGGTTCGGATACCGCCGCGGTTGGCGGGGTGGCCGGAGCCCCCTGGCTCTTCACCTGGTAGTACTTCCAGCGGGCAGTAAGCCATGAGATGCGGTTCTTCTCTGCGTATTCCTTGAGCGCTTGAGTGATGGACGCTCCTTCGTGTACACGTCCCTCCACAAACTCCCTGAGGTCCGCTTCTTTCCCCTTTTTCCAACGGTACCTGGGCGCCCTAGCAGTGGTTCCCAAACTTACCCAACTCCTTTCTTCGGTTGGCAGTATATGTTTGCTTTTTTCAGTTGCGTTTTATTCAGGCCCAAACGCGGTTACTTTACAAAACCGGTTGGCATGTAGGTTCGTATATAGGTGATGGATGCCAGGGAAAGTTGCGAAGGCGGACGCCGTCCGGAGATAATCAAGTGAAATGGCGGCCAGGCATGCGGGCCGAGACGTGTCGGACTGAAGATACCGAGGTGGGCTGAAGGACATGAGAATCGCCATGCTTAGCGACAGCTACTATCCGTACATATCAGGAGTCACGCGTGCGGTTTCCACCCTTAAAGAGACCCTTTCGAAGATGGGCCACCGGGTTTCACTCTACTGCCCGAACTACCCAAATGCGGAAGGGGAAGAGGGCGTCACCAGACTCCCTTCTCTGAGGTCGCCCACCAACGCTACGTACTACGTGGCCATGCCGCCCTTCTTCGGCCTCCGCAAAGCGATAGTCTCAGAGCGGCCGGACGTCATCCATATACATTCGCCCTTCA
>CAZYFG010000136.1:0-5913 GCA_964646835.1 uncultured Eubacteriales bacterium
CCTGAATGAGCATCCTGATGCGTTGGAGGACAATGAGCGCCTTGAGTTCCTCGGCCTTCACTTCATGAATCCCTCCTAAACGACCTTACGACAGCCAGCCGCGGAGTCTCATGGCGTCGGCGACTCTCTTCACGCCGACCAAGAACGCGGCTTCTCGCATGGATACTTGTCTTACGCGGTGCATCTCAAACACGGACGCAAAAGATTCTACCATGATTTTCTCCAGCTTCCTCGAGAGTTCCTCGGACGTCCACGACGAGCCCTGAAGGTTCTGAAGCCATTCGAAGTAGGACGCGGTGACGCCGCCCGCCGACGCCAGGATGTCCGGAACCACCATAACGCCTCTCTCCAGAAGCACGGAATCGGCGGCCGGAACGGTCGGCCCGTTGGCGGCCTCCACTACTAGGCGCGCCTTCATGCTCGCGGCGATGGCTTCGGTGATCGAACCCTCGAGAGCGGCTGGGATGATCACGTCGACCGGCAGCCCGAAGAACTCGCCGGGCGGCACGTCTCTGGAGCCCGGGAAGCCCCTTACCGTCCCCCGTTCCTTCTTCCAGGCAAGGACGGCGACTGGGTCCATCCCGTCCGGGTTGTAGGCCCCGCCCCCGGTATCGTTGCAGGCGACCATCCTGGACCCGAGTTCGCGCATGTAGTAGGCAGCGTTGAAGCCGGCGTTGCCGAAGCCGCTCACGGCGTAGGACGCGCCTCGGAGGTCTATGCCCAGGACCCGTGCAGCCTCCCGGACGCAGAGGACGGTCCCTCTGGCAGTGGCAGTGTCCCTTTCCGCGATGCCTCCGAGCTCCACCGGTTTTCCGGTCACCACAGCAGGCTGGACCTCTCCCCGCAAAGACGAGTATTCGTCCATTATCCAGGCCATCACCTGGGCGTTCGTGTACATCTCGGGCGCAGGGATGTCTTTCAGCGGACCCAGGAGGTCCGCCACCGCTCTCACGTAGCCGCGGGTCAGTCTCTCCAGTTCGCGCTGGGACATCTCTTTGGGGTTACACCGGATCCCGCCCTTGGCGCCGCCGAAAGGAAGGCCCATCACCGAGGATTTGAACGTCATCCACATAGCGAGGGCCTTTATCTCGTCGCAGTCGGTGGCGGGATGGTACCTGATGCCCCCTTTTGCCGGACCGAGAGCAGTTGAATGCAGGGACCGCCACCCGGTGAAAACCTTGAGCGAACCGTCGTCCATTCTCACCGGGATGGCGACTTCCAGTGTCTTCTCGGGTTCTCTCAACCTCTCGTACGCGGCGCTCTCCAGACCAAGCGTATCGCAGGCTTTCTTCACGTCGTGCCTGGCAACCGCCAGAGGGTGTGTGCCTTCAACCGCCATTCGCCGATCCTCCCGGGAAGCGCCGCGCGCCAAGGTTTCGGTCAGACTACCTCTTTGGCAGCCTGAATACCTGCCAAGAAGGCTTTCTTGTTGAGTTCCTCGGTGCCCTTGGGCACCCTTTTCAAAACGGCTTCAAGGGCCGCGTCCTCGGGCAAGATGCCGGTCACGCCGACCAAAAGACCCAAGGCTACGATGTTCGCCACGATCTCCCGCCCCATCTCCCTGGCCCTCAGACTGATGGAGTACCTTATGACCTTGGCGTCAACCGGAGGCACATCCTTCACGTAAGTGTCGTCCACAATGACCGTCCCGCCCGGGCGGATGCCGGGCACGAACTTGTCACACGCTTCCTGCGCCATAACCAGAAGGACGTGAGGGTTCTTTACCTCCGGATAGTCGATCTCGTCATCCGAGATGATGACGTCTGCCTTGGAAGAGCCGCCGCGGGACTCAGGTCCGTAGGACTGAGACTGCACGGCGTTGTACGCGGTGTGCTCGGCCGCGCCGGCGGCCAAGATTATGGCCGCGGTGATCAGTCCCTGACCGCCCTCTCCGGCCAACCTGAACTCCTTACGCATTAGCCTCTTCCTCCTTCCTCGGCCACCCTGACCAAGAGCTCGTCGTACACCTTCGTAAGCTCTTTGGAGGGCCGGTTCACAAGGACTCCAATGGGGAACTTCCCTTCCTGCTCTTCGGGGGTCATCTTGTCCCAGGAAGACCCCGGTACCGCCCTGTCCCTCATCCAGTTCAGCATATCCAGGGGTGTGCGGAGTTTGTTGCGGCGTCCGTAGTATGTCGGGCACTGGGACAGCGCGTCCACGAAGCTGAAACCGTCGTACTTGATGGCCTCCTTGATCATGTTGGTGAGGTGGCGGGCGTGGTACGCGGTGCTCCTGGCCACAAAGGAACCGCCCGCCCCCTTGACGAGGGCACACAGGTCAAAAGGCCGCTCGATCATGCCGTACGGGGCGGTTGAGGCGTAACTCCCCATGGGAGTGAGAGGCGAGTACTGGCCGGAGGTCATCCCGTAGATGTTGTTGTTGAAGCAGATGACCGTAAGGCCGATGTTCCGCCTCGCGGCGTGGATAAGGTGGTTCCCGCCGATGGCGGCGGCGTCGCCGTCGCCCGTTATCACTATCACATTGAGCTCGGGATTGGCCATCTTAATGCCCGTCGCGAACGGGATGGCCCGCCCATGGGTCGTGTGAAGGGTGTCGAAGTTCATGTATCCCGGAGCCCGGGAAGAGCAGCCAATACCTGAGACTATGACGGTCTTCTCCGTATCGAGCCCGACTTCATCGATGGCCCGGATTACGGCCTGGGTGATGATGCCGTGCCCGCAGCCGGGACACCAGATATGTGGCAGTTTGCCCACGCGAAGGTATTTCTCATGAGGCAGAGCCACGCTGAATCGCCTCCTTAACGGCTTCCAAAATCTCGTCCGGCTCAATATACTGACCGCCCAGCTTGTTGACGCCGATGACCGGACACGTGTCGCCCATGACCCGCTTGACCGGCAGGATGATCTGGCCCAGGTTCATCTCGGGGACGATCATGGCCTTGGGCTTCTTTGCCTTGGCCCTGAGGAGCGGCTCCTCGGCGAACGGCCACACGGTTATCGGACGGATGAGCCCCGCCTTGAGGCCTTGGGCGCGCGCATCTCTAACTGCCTTCTTGGCGGAACGGGCGGTCCCGCCGAACGCGAACACGAACACTTCCGCGTCATCGACAAAGAGCTCCTCGGCCTGGGGCAGGTCGTTCTTCCTCGCCAGGACCTTGTCGCTTATCCTCTTGATCTGCTTTGCGCCCACAAGCGGGCTGTTGGTTGGGAAGCCGTCCTCCCCGTGGGTAAGGCCGGTCACGTGGTACTTGTAACCATCGCCGAAGGTGGCTAGAGGGGCTACCTTGGCCGGATCGCCGTAGTCGGCGTAAGGCTTATACTGGCCGGGCGGAAGGTCGGGCTTCGCGCGGTCTTTGACCACGAGCTCCCTTTCATCGGGCAGCACCACCTTCTCGCGGAGATGGCCGACCATCTCGTCCATGAGGAGGATAACCGGCGTCCTCAGTTCTTCGGCTATGTTGAAGGCGGAAACCGTCAAGGTGTAGGCTTCCAGGACCGATGAAGGCGAAAGCGCCACGATCTCGTGGTCGCCGTGGGTACCCCACCTTGCCTGCATGACATCGCCCTGAGCTGCCGACGTGGGCATGCCGGTAGACGGCCCTACCCGCTGCACGTTCACGACGACGCACGGGATCTCGGCTTCCACCGCGAATCCTATGTTCTCTTGCTTCAGCGAAAACCCAGGGCCGGAGGTCGCAGTCATGGACTTCCTGCCCGCCAGGGAGGCGCCGCAGATGGCGGCCATGCTGGCGATCTCATCTTCCATTTGCATGAACTTGCCCCCTACTTGAGGGAGGCGAGCGGCACACAGCTCGGCTATCTCAGTGGAAGGCGTGATTGGGTACCCGGCGAAAAACCGGAGCCCCGCCGCTATGGCGCCCTCCACGCAAGCCTCGTTGCCCTGAAGAAGTCTGGGCTTTGGCTCGTTCATTGTTCGGCCCTCCTCTTCACGGTGATGGCGAAGTCCGGACAGTGCATCTCACACAAGAGACACCCGATGCACTGGGAAGGCTTTTCCACGACCGGTGCGCCTCCGTCGCTCTTCAGAACGTCCTTGGGGCAGAACGCTATGCAGAGACCGCACTTCTTGCACCACTTTCTGTTGACCGCGATCTCATACGGTGAATCACTCACCACTACGGACCCCCTTCTGCCTGTTCTTCTTTCTGTGCTCGAGGACAGAGGCCCCCAAAAGGTTCACGGACCCGGCGTCAGGGCGGTAGACGAACTCTATGATCTGAGTCCCCCTCCTCACGAGTGCCGAGACCTCCTTCTGGCGTCCGGGCGATACGATGACCGCCCTCTTCCCCTTGAGCTTGTCCCTTAAAACCTCCGGGTCTCTTGCCGTACCGTCTCAACCTTCAGCTCGGTGATCCCTGCGATCTCCATTGACTTCATGATCCTCTCGGCAAACCTGTCGGAGATGCAGACCAACAGCACATTGCTCCCCGGCGGGAGGCGGGCGATACGGACAATGGTCTCAATGTCCGGGTCGAGGGCGATCCCGAGGACGTCCTCTGACCGCTCGGGGAAAGACGCACGCACCTCGTCCAGGTGAAAAAACGTAGTGACAACCATATCGGAACCGGCGACAGCCTCTCGCGCCTCTTGGTTTCCGCCGAAGAGGTCATCGGTCAGGACCGGCAGGACCTTCACGCCGGTACCGAGCTCAAGCTCCTTGCTGAAGTAGTCCAGCTGTTCCCGGTTGCACTCTACGAACGCGATCTTGACGTCCGAGAGCATCTTCCGGCGCTCCTCCACCCTGCGGGAGATAGCGGCCAGGAACTCGTCCGGGTTCACCCCAAGGGCAAGAGCGTCCTCCAAAGCGGAGTCGATCACCCTGTGGAGGCGCTCTCTCTTGTTCTCCATCCGCAGTATGTCGTCGGCTTCGGCGACGAAAGTGCCGCGCCCCTGCCTGGAAGTTATGAGGCCCTCTGCTTCCAGCTGTCTGTAAGCCAGACTAACGGTGTTGCGGCTTACTCCCAACTGAGCGGCAAGAGCCCGCTCGGTTGGAAGCCTCTGCCCTTTTCCCCACTGACCACTGGAGATGAACGACTCGATCCTACGTTTCACCTGCAGGTAAATGGGCAACCCGCCCTTCCTGCGAAGGTCAAAGGACGACCTTCCTTCCAAAGCGGCCCCTCCCTACTGGCCCGACCAATTGGCCCAAATGGATCTATTCTCGATCCACTTTGGATCTCCTCCGGCCTGCGGGCCAAATCTCCGGTTCTACTCGACAGTGCTCCTTGTTCCACGCTAATTATACAAGAAAAAACCCGGACGTGACCGTCCGGATTGGATCTATCTTGAGTGCCAAATTGACGCCAATCGTCTTTGGCGTTTGGCGCCTTCAGCGCCTCTAGTCTTTTATGGGCCTCGCGATGCCGGTCTTCAGGATGTCTACCTCGACCCTCTCGGCCACCCTGATCTTCACGGAAATGTCCTCAACTTTGGTGATCACTCCGATTAACCCTCCGGCCGTGACCACTTTGTCTCCCGGTTTGAGATCCCTAAGCATCTGGGCTCTCTCGCGCTGCTCCTTCTGTTGAGACCTAAAAGTGAAGAAGTACATGAACAAGAGCAGCACTACGAACGGTGCCCAGCTGACCCAGGAAGGCAATTGTCCCTCAGGCACGTTATGGAACCTCCTTATCCCCGTTTTGACTGACGCGAACTCTACATCGTCTTAGGTTTTCCATGTTCGACCAAGTCTCATGGATTACCTTTTCCGAGCACGGCAAATATCATGAAGGATTGTGACGTCGAGAGGGCTTGGCCGACAAGCAAGGTCACTTACGAGGAGTCGCCGAAAGGATATGCCTCCGTTATGCTCTCGCGCAGGCGTTCTTCAGTCCCTCCGCGAATGGACTCCCTGATTTCCGCCATGAGCCTCTGGAAGAAGCGTAAGTTGTGGATGGTCAGGAGGGTCCATGCCAGGGCTTCGCCGGCCACG
>CAZYFG010000137.1:0-3528 GCA_964646835.1 uncultured Eubacteriales bacterium
GAACCCGCCGAAGCCGCCGCCCCCTCGCCCGCACCCCAGGTCTTGCCTCCCAGGCTCCGAACACTTACCTTTTGGCCGTGATCCCACTCAGGACATGGACCTTTTGACGGTGACCCAACTCCGAACACTTACCTTTTGACCGTGATCCAACTCCGGACACGTACCTTTTGACCGTGACCCGACTCCGAACATGGATCTTTTGACGGTGAGCTGGCCCCAACACTTTGACGGTGAGCCGCCTCGCTCATAGGAGAGCCCCAGTTGGCTCCAGAGCATATTATGTAAAGATGCTGATCTAGGAGTGAGGAGCAGTGGATTACAGGTACAACGAGTACGCTGAGGGGATAAGGCGGGCCATCCAGGATGAATGCAACACGAGCGCTTTCTACCGCAGCTTAGCTTCGATGGTTCCGGGAACGCTATGCGGAGACATCTTTGCTACAGCGGCAGCTGACGAGTACAGGCACGCACAGATGCTGGCGGCTCTATTGAGTCACCCGACGCCGTACCGGTTAGCAGAAGCGTCGCCTTCGGCAAAGGCCATCTGTCCCGAGGACCTGGCGCGGGCCATAGAGGGAGAATTTGGGGCTATCTGCGAGTACGCGGAACTGGCCGCGATGGCCCCGACGCCGCAAGCCCGTTCGGCGCTTCTAAGTATCTTGGGCGATGAGTACGGCCACGTCAGGCTGTTCATTCTTCTGCGGGAAACCGGGCTCTGCGGAAGGTAGGGAAACGCCTACGGATTGGTCCTCAGCCCAGGCCCGGCAGAAAATGCACTATTTCCAAATAGCAGTATGCATTTTCTGCGCCCCCGTCCGGCAAAGAACGCTCCGTTGCCAAATGACAACACCCATTTCCTGCCAGATCGGTTGGCATCGTCCGGCACAGAATGTACCTTCCCCGCAGAGTGCCCTACATTTCGTGTCTAGTTGGACTGCCTCAAGCCGGCTCGAAGTGCACAACCGGGATTGCGGAACGTGGCCGCCGCGAGGCGATGGGGGCGATGCGAGCGCTGTGGGACGACGGACATGGAACGCCGCTTCACACGATCTGAACCAGCCACATCCCATTGACCACCATCTTGCGCATATGATACTGTTTTCTCCGTTCGCCTGACGGGCGCAGTAGGATTTCTCCCCAGTACCAGCAAAGAGGAGCCTCAATCATGTCTCTCATGGGGCGCGTGGCTTCGCCGGGTAGTCTCCGAAAATACCGCGTACTGGCTATCAAAGGGTTCATCGAGAACTTGCAGTATTCCGCATCGCACTTGGTGAACTCGGTCGCCAGCGCGATTTTCGGCGTGCTTGAAGTCTATTTCTGGCTGAACGTCATGCCGGTCGAGGGGTTCGCCGATTACACGTCGCTCACAATCGTCCACTATGTAACCGCCAACCAGGCCTTTGTCTGGTTCACTCAGTTCGGCCTCCGTGTCCAGAAGAAAATGAGAGAGAGCGTACGTTCGGGAAACGTAGCCACGGAGCTCATGCGTCCCATCGACTTCTACGCATATCAACTGGCAACCGATTACGGCTCCATGGTGTACGGTCTCCTGTTCAGAGGGATCCCGGTAGCACTCATGCTGTCTACCTTGGGGTTCTACGTTCCGAAGAACCCCGCGACGTGGGGATGGACCCTCCTAGCCCTGCTCCTGGGGGCTTACATTGCCGTTACTGACATGTACCTGGTCGGTCTAACCGCCTTCTGGATCACGGAGACCAGGACGGCGTACTGGGTGATGAGTTCACTGAGCCTGGGCCTCGGAGGAGTAGCGTTCCCACTGGAGGTGCTGCCTGACCGTCTTTACCACATTGCGCGGTGGTCTCCCTTCGCGTGTCTGAACTACAACCCTGCCCGGATCTACCTTGAGTTATCGGGTCCCGAGTTGATCCTTCCCGGCGTGGTCTGGGTTGTCATCATGACCGTGATAGCGCAAGCCCTCACGAGAGTGGCACGAAGGAAACTGGAGGTGCAAGGCGGATGAATACGGCTGAGAATCAGCCGCGCAGCAGTCCTGCACCGAGCCGGCGCTAGGGGGCCACTTGCCTTGCTGCGGTTGTACGCCCTGCTCATATCCGCCTCCGTCAGGGCGAAGATGCAGTACAAGCTGGATTTTCTGGCATCCACCCTGCTTGAGGGCCTGATGGGCACTTACGATTACATGGTCGCCGTGGTTGCGCTCTGGAGATTCCACACGGTCGCCGGATGGGACATCTACGAGATAGGCCTCCTCTACTGAGCGTTTCTCGAGGAAGTGGATAGGTTCGAGACCTACATCGTCCGGGGAGATTTCGACTCGATTCTCATAAGGCCCTATCCGAGCCTGTTCGTGCTGGCGTCCCGCAACTTCGCCGTGGCCAGGCTGTCCTACGTGGTCCAAGGTGTCGCCGTCATGGCGATCTCGGTCGGACATCTTCTGGCGAAAGGCGTCCTCAACTGGGTAGGAGTTGGCCACCTGGTCCTCTCGTGTCTTTGGACGGCGGTCCTTTTCTGCGCGGTCGGGATCGCGACCTCCGCGGCAGCCTTCATCATAGTGAGGATCGAGGAGCTGCAGGTATTCACGCAGAACGCCACGAGCACCGCCACGTTGTACCCTATTGAGATGTATCCCTCGTGGCTCCGGTGCTTGCTCCTCTACTGCATTCCCGTGGGCGTGGGCAACTACATTCCTGTGAAATACCTCCTGGGCAAAGGGGGAACGTGGCTAAACCTGGCGGCCCCTGCGGCGGCCGGGCTCTTGAGTTTGGCGGTGGCGGTCAAATTGTGGCACATGGGCGAAGCCCGGTACCACAGCACCGGGTCTTGAGGCATCACCAGTACGAACCGCTCGCAAGCATGAACCGGAGGAGGGATAAGAAGTGATGGCTGAACCGAATATCCTCGCCGTCCGAGCGAGAAACCTGTGCAAGTCCTATTTCGTGCCGGTGCGGAAGTCCGGTTTCCTAGGAGGGCTGCGCACACTGGTTTCGCAGGAGAAGCGCCAGGTGGACGCCCTGAAGGACGTTTCGTTTGACATCCGTCCGGGTGAGTTCGTGGGCTACATCGGGCCCAACGGGGCGGGCAAATCCACAACAGTCAAGATCCTCACGGGGATACTGCACCCCACCTCGGGAGAAGCGCTTGTGGACGGGCTTTCGCCCCAGACACAGAGGCAGCATCTGGCGAGACGGATCGGAGTGGTCTTCGGCCAGAGAACGCAGTTATGGTGGGACCTCCCCACCATCGACTCCTTCGACATCCTCTCGGCGATGTACGACGTGAGCGCGTCCCAATACCGCTCTTTCCTCAAGGAGTTCGACGACCTACTGGGGATTGGCGAGTTCCTTGACACACCTGTCAGGCGCCTTTCCCTGGGACAGAGGATGCGTGCCGAACTGGCGGCAGCGCTCATCCACCGGCCCAGCGTCCTTTTCCTCGATGAACCAACGATCGGCCTGGACGTGGTCGCCAAAGGGAGGCTCCGCGAGTTTCTGACCGCCATGAACACCTCCCGGGGGGTCACGGTGCTGCTCACTACCCACGATCTAAGGG
>CAZYFG010000137.1:3538-4080 GCA_964646835.1 uncultured Eubacteriales bacterium
CCGGGTCATGATGATAAACCACGGCAGTCTGATCTACGACGGAACCCTCGAATCCCTGCGCAGTCAAGCAGGACTGCCGACCATCCTGGAGGTCAAGTACGACAAGCTGCCCGCGAATATCGCGCCTTCCGTGTTTCTCGGACCCGGCGGCGAGGTTCTCGACTCACCGGCCAACGGTTGCTGGCAGGTGGTCTCAGTCGACCCGGATTCCCGGTCGGTCAGGGTGCAATTTGATCGGTCTCTCTCCCCCGCGCCGCTCGTGATCATGGCGATGCAGGCATTGGGAACCATCCGCGACGTCTCGCTGGAGGAGCCGTTCATCGAGGACATCATAAAGCGGGTCTTGGAGACGAAGTAGACTACTCCGCCACGCTGGTCAAGGCCTTGAGGAGCATCGTCGCATATGATCCGGAGGGAAGCGTGAACGAGGCTCGGGCTTCGTACTGAGAGGGGTTCTCCCGGTCAGGTTCCGGAGCACCTACCGCTAAGCCCTCAGGGATCACGAAGGCTTTCCTGGAGAACGACTTGAAATACCTGCTCCT
>CAZYFG010000137.1:4090-5629 GCA_964646835.1 uncultured Eubacteriales bacterium
AGTCTGCCAGCGTAAGTCCTCTTTCGCCTAGGACATTGTGTATCGCGAGGGCTACTTCGGGACGGCAAGGAGCAAGTCTCGCGGCAACGGTCCGGATCTCCGCGGACATATCGAACATGACCTGCCGGAACCTGGCCGGCCCTGCAAGGTCCCCTCGGTTTTCCCGGAGAAGCGACGCATCGCCCCGACCTAGCGGCATGGGCGGATTGAGCGGCATGCGCGGTATGAGCGGAATGAGATAAGGTCCGGCCTTCCCAGGGACCTCGCGGAACGGGACTCCAGACTCCCTGATGAGCCGCCTCAGGACCTCATGCCAAATGAAGGCCTGGTAAGCCGCGATATACCGCGTCATCGCCTCGTGCGGGATGGCACTCAAGGCAAGGAGCAGGTTCTTCTTGCTCGCGCCTCCCAAGAGCGGGGCCACAACGGCCCGGTCCTCCTCGCTCTCGCACAGTTCATAGACCTTGTCCCACTTGCCCCACGCTTCGGCGATCCTAGCCCGCCTGTCTCTTTCCGCCTTCTTCTGGGTAGGGAACACCTGAGACAGATGGATCTTGAGAGCTCCCTTGATGTGCCCTCTTACGATGCGCTCGGCCACATAGTCACCTTCCGGGGTGACGCTTCCGAACCGCTGGTCGTCGAAGTAGTTGGGGAAGCCGCCTTCACGGATGTCCTTGGCCCTACTCTCCAGACCTCCGGCCTCTTTCTCGGTGAGGCCGCCTATGCGGACCCTGAACCGGTTCCCTACCAGGACTCTCGTGGAGACAAAATCCTGTGAAAAGCCCAGAAAGGTAAGCCGGATGTCATCCCGGCGGGATACGAGCTCGTACCGGGCGGGAACCGAAATGTGCTGGGATGTCTTGGCATGCCGGTCCTTGAGCCCGGCGTAGCCGATGAGAGAGGGGTCGACGCGGCTCGCGCGGGCAACTGACGATATGGCATCGAGGGTGTTCCACCCTGACTTCTCCATAAGATAGATGCGGTATTTGGACCTCTCGGGAGCGGCCCGCGTATCCAGGTTCACGATCTCTTGCACGACGAAATCGTCGGGCGTTACCTTTATCCGCACCCTGCCACCCCCTCCCCTGCCTCATTCCACAGGGCCAAGGGTAGACTAATCCCCGAAGAGGGCCGGCGCAAGTGAGGAGGGATCTCCAGAAGCACAGGGAAGTTTTCCAGTACGTGTTGTCAATTGGTCGCTGGGGGTCGAAGAACATGGATGACAGAAACACCGCAGTCGTGATTGGCCAGGGTGCAGCAGGGCTTACGGCAGCCCTCGCTCTGGCAAGGCAAGGCGTCGAGGTGAAGTCCATCTCGAAAGTGAGACCGGGTAACGCCACGTGCACGATCTATGCCGGTGGAGGCTTCACCCTGGGTGTAGGCGGCATGAGCACTGAAGAGCACAAGGAGATGACCTACCGCACCGGGAGGCGCCTCAATATTCCCGAGCTTCTGGATGCGTTTTCGTCGGAAGCCCCTTCCATCGTCGACTTCATGACGGAAGCCGGCGTGCCGGTAAGCGTGAGGCGAGGAGGAGTG
>CAZYFG010000137.1:5639-5897 GCA_964646835.1 uncultured Eubacteriales bacterium
CCCCGCCTTCCCCCTTCTCGGAGGAAAACCCCTCACCGACTCCCTGGCGAAAGCCTGCCTTTCTGCCGGGGTGTCCTTCATACACAACACGGCGGCCATGCGGCTGCTCGTTGGGGCAAGGGGTATCGAGGGAGTTGAATGCCTGGACCTAACAACCGGGGAAGTCACCGTGCTGCGCACCCGAACCATCATCCTTGCCACAGGCGGAGGCGGGACCCTTTTCGAAAGGACGGACAACCCACAGCGCATAACGGGCGA
>CAZYFG010000138.1:0-4005 GCA_964646835.1 uncultured Eubacteriales bacterium
ACAGGCGAGATATCGGCAAGGTTCACACTGAAGCCCGAGAGGGACGGCATGGAAGCCGGGACAGAAGAAGTCGGGATAGAAGAAGAAATGTCTTTGAGAATACCCTCAATTATGGAATCGACGGCCGCTCGCATGACTTCCAGAGAAGCTACCGGCCTCACAAACTTCTTTTCCCCCGATGGATTTCCTGATGATGTCCTGAAATCACCCTCCAGAGACACCCTTATGGTTTTGAACCCGATCCCTTTTTCCAGAAGGCACGCCGCCAGCTCCTTAAGCGCCCCGTGGAAAAGCTCTTTTTGAATGGGGACCGGCTCCTCAAAACTCACTTCCTTGGCCAGAGACGGCGGCGGATAAAGTGCTTGGACGCGAGAACGCTCCTCGCCCGCCGCCCATCTCTTGACCAAGACAGCCCAGTCCCCGGTGCGCTCGACTAAGGCTGACGTCGACACAGCGTCCAAATCCTTGACTTTCTTGAGTCCAAGGGACCTGAGAATCGATAGGATTTCCGGCGGGGCCATCCAGAGGCAGTCCAAAGGAGCTCTTGAAATAAAGGCCCTCTCCTTGCCGCCGGCTATCGAGGCCACAACCCGGTAGGCGTGTTGATGGCCTTCTTGACGGCTTTCGTGACGACCTTCCTCACGGACATACCCCCACTGGGTATTTCCCGAGGATACTTTCCCTCGCTCCAAATACTCCCGCATGAAAAGGTCGCATGCCGCCCGTGAGATGAGTTTTGAATGGCTGACCCCCGCGAAAACCTTTGAGTACAGCCCGTGAAGAGAATCAAGTATCTCCGAAGGGTCGGCATCGAATGGGATATCAACAAACACGCCGTTTTGATCGGCGGAAGGCTCAACATAAGGGCTTGACTTCGCCAAAATATCCAGGATATCCCTGAGACACTCTCCACCGGAGCCGCTTACTCTCAACACCTGGCATGACGGAGACGATATCCTGGCTTGCCTCAGCGTGTCACCCGGCCGGACTCCGTCGGCCCACGCCTTGTCATCACAATCGATGACCAAGCCGCATTCAAGGATCACCAACGGCTTGCCGCCGCGTAAGCCGCCGTTCTTGGCCTCTTGAATTGCCCGCGCTCCCAGGAACTTAAGGTATAGGATCCGTCCCATAGCGATCACCTGTTCGTATTGAACGTTTGTTTGTATATTATCCCCGGGAGGGTAAAAAGTCAACGGGTAGAAGATACTTCCCAATCAGAGGGATCCACCCGTTAACCAGCGAAATCAGGCCCTGAGATACCTTATCGATGCGACAAATCCGTGGAATCTACAGAAAAAGGAAGGGAGCAACGAGAATTGTCCGACCGCGAACTAATCAAGAAGCACCTACTGCCCCTACTCACTCTATCGGGGGTTTCGGGACGGGAAGCCCCGGTCATACGTTACATTATGGAGGCAATGAAGCCTCTGGTTCAGGAGCTCCGCGTGGACCCCATGGGCAACATCTTTGCCGTAAAGCGCGGCAAGCCCGGCCCCAAGATAATGCTTGCGGCGCACTCCGATGAAATCGGCCTAATCGTCAAGAGCATCGAGAAAAACGGCTTTATTCGTTTTGAAAAACTGGGCGGAGTCGGCGACAACCTTCTTCCCGGCCGCGTGGTCACGCTGGCGGGACACACGGGTATCGTCGGAGTGAAGGCCGGCCACCTCTCGTCCGAAAAAGAGCGTTCCGAAGTCAAGAAACACACCGAACTCTACATAGACGTAGGAGCCAAAACCAAAGAAGATGTCCTGGCAATGGGGATCAAGACCGGGACGCCCATCGCCTTTGTCTCTCCGCCGACATTCCTTTCCGAAGACCTGCTCGTCTCCAAGGCATTGGACGACCGCGTAGGGTGCGCCGTCATGCTGGCCCTCATCGAATCGCTGAACGACAAGACATGGAACGGCGAGCTCCACTTCGTGGTCACGGTCCAGGAGGAGATCGGCCTCAAGGGAGCCCATGTTTCGGCTTTCGAAGTGAACCCGGATATGGCAATTGCCCTGGACACCATCCCTTCAGGCGATACGCCGGATGTGAACTTCACCAAGGAACACCCGGTAGGCATCGGATTAGGTCCGGTCCTGCAGGTCACTTCAGGAGCCGGAGGCAGGGGCCTGATCGCCGACACGACGGTCTTCTCCATGCTTGAGAAGACAGCCATAGAAGCGGGCCTCCCCTACCAGCCGGTCCTGTTCACAGGCGGAAACACCGATGCCAGCGCGATGCACCTCTCCAGATCGGGGATCCCCTCAGGAGCAGTGACCATACCCAGGCGTTACTCCCATTCGCCTGTGGAACTCATGGACCTGAGGGACGCCGATGCCGCCCTGAGGCTGCTGAGGGAGTTCATCCTCAAGATGCCCGAGAAGATCACCTGGAAGCTGCCGGGCGAAACGGAGTAGTGGCGTAACGAAGTAATGGAGCAGTGGAGTAGCAGCGTAACGGCGTCGTGGCCCACTAAGGCTTCTCAGGAGGGTAGTTACTGGTGTTCAGCCTCTCTACCTTCTCGATGACGCCGTTCCTTATATAGCGTCTCAGTGTTTCCACAAGGTAGCCGGGCCTTAGGCTCGGCGCCGGGGGTGCGTCAGCCGGGGGCGCGTCACCGCCGCCCGGTGCGGGTGACCCCTGGCCTTGGACGGGCTCGGCCGGGATCTCCTTGAGCACCCGGGACTCAACCTCGATCTTGAGTCCCGGTGTTCTCTTTCCGAAGACGTCCACGGTGAGAGTCCCGGGGGACGTCCGGGCCCTCAAAATGCACGGGGCCGGTCCGGGATTCGTCATCTTGAGGTCCAGGTAGTCCCAGGCCACGGTGGCGTCAAGCCCCAAAGGCACATAGTCGACGGGCAGACCGTGACAGTAGCGTTCGGTGACCGTAAAGCCTGCCTGAAGCATTGCCACGTAAACGGTTGTCGATACCTGACACACCCCTCCACCGTAGTCGTCTTCTAGCCTCTCGCCCACAATGACCGGTGCCTTGCGGTAGCCCCGGTCGGGAGTCCTGGGTCCAACCGTCCCATTGAAGGAAAAGGTCTCGCCGGGCCAAATGACCAGTTCGGCCATGGTAGATGCTGCAAGGCTTATGTTGTGGGCCCTGTCCGCCTTGGACGCGGCGTAGTAGGTGGTATAGCTCGAGATGATCTCCAGAGGCAAGAAGGCCTCCAGTTCCTCGGTGCGGACACGGGGTTCTATGTCATGGAACTCCAGGTCGACTCTTTCAGGCACGGCGTCCACATATCCCTCTTCTGGGAACAGGGCCTCTACCATGGAAGTGTCCAAAGACTTGCCTACTATGTGGGGGATTACCACGACTTGGTCGTAGGGCCCGATACGGAACTCGGCATCCCTTACTGGGACCTCGAAGTACGAAGCCATTCGGGCGATGCAGTCGGAAAGCTTCTCCCGGTCGATGGCAAGACGCAAGGGTTTCTCCCTGTCGGTGAACGCCCTCCAGAGAGGACGCATGCACCCTTTCACCGTGGCCTTAAGGTCCGGGATGACTCCCAGTTCGAGCGCGAGGAACATGCCGGTCTCTTTGTCGGTTCCGGTAAAAAGGATCTGCCTGGAGTACCAGTCGAGCCTCTCGGCCAGGACCTCCTCGGCCCGAGATGCCGTGAGCCCGCCGAGGTCAATCCCCAGAACACTGGTGCCGGGCCAGATGATGACATAACCCGCAGACACGACGCAGGCAAAAAGCAAGACCCACCCCGCCAACCGCGGGATGAGCCGTTTAACCCGGGACGTACTGAGACCTGAACCTGGAAGCGCTATCTCTTACCAACTCCCGGTCGATCCTATTCACCCGACCTGCCGGGACATTCCCAAGAGGGCCGTTTCACGCGCCTCTCGGGGCCAATCCGAGTTCGGGAGACTCGAACGCGGAGCGCAAGAGCCCGTGGGCCCTTGAGAGCCTTGACTTGACCGTGCCTATCGGGCAGGCCGCTTCTCTGGCGACTTCCTCACCGGACTTCTCCATCACGTCATAGAGCCATACCACCTTGC